>CAXUIV010000468.1:0-4384 GCA_964250875.1 uncultured bacterium | reverse complement strand
TATGACTATTGGCGTTTGGATCCTGGGCGATCAACTTTGGACAGAGCAGTCAGCCCTTCAGAGTTGTGCTGCACAGCTCCAGCAGACTCCGGTGATCTTCATTGAATCGCGTCGTCATGGCCAAGAGCTGCCATACCATTTACAGAAACTGGTGCTGGTTTGGTCAGCTATGCGTCACTTTGCAGCAGAACTGCGCCAGAGTGATTGGTCTGTTACGTACTCGATAGCTGAGGATTTTCAATCTCCCCTAGTTGAGTGGATAGAGGCACACCAGATCACGGAGTTAAGGGTTATGACTCCGAGCGATCGCCCCTTCACCCAACTGATTCAGCAGTTAGAGCTTCCTTGCTCGGTTACGTTTACTCCCAACAACCGCTTTATCTGGAGCGAAGCCGAATTTAGGCAGTGGGCAGGTGGTCGCAAGCGCCTGATTATGGAAGACTTTTACCGGGAGGGACGACAGCGCTTCAATGTCCTAATGGTGGGAGATCATCCAATGGGTGGACGCTGGAACTTTGACCGGGACAACCGCAAACCGCCCAAAGGTAAGCTCACTCTACCAGAAGCCCTTTGGTTTGAACCAGACTCAATCACTCAGGCGGTAATTGACTGGGTGAGTGAGTCTAAAGACTTCGCAGCCAGTCAAGCGTACTGGCAAAGCCAGCCGTTTCGCTGGGGAGTGACGAGACAACAGGCGCTGCAAGTGCTGGATTTCTTCGTGCAAACTCGCTTGTCCGCCTTTGGACCTTATCAAGACGCCATGGTTACAGGGGAACAGACAATGTGGCACGCTATGCTCTCCCCCTATCTCAACATTGGATTGCTGCACCCGCTAGAAGTCGTTAGAGCCGCAGAACAGATTTACGATCAGCACCAAGATGACTGGGAACTCAACAGCGTGGAGGGCTTCGTTCGGCAAATACTTGGGTGGCGGGAGTATATGCACGGAGTGTACAGCTACGTGGACGACGACTATCCAGAACGCAACTGGTTCAACCATACCCAACCGCTACCAGCCTTCTACTGGACTGCTGATACAAAGATGAACTGTCTGCACCAAATTCTGACTCAGGTCAAAGAAATTGGCTATGCCCACCATATTCAGCGATTGATGGTGTTGAACAACTTCGCTTTGATTGCAGGCATCTCACCCCAGGAGATTGAAGATTGGTTTCATGCAGCGTTCATTGATGCCTACGACTGGGTGATGCAAACGAATGTGATTGGTATGGGGCAGTTTGCCGACGGTGGAATGCTGGCATCTAAGCCTTATGCCGCCTCTGCCAACTACATCAACAACATGAGTGACTACTGTAAACATTGTGCCTATAGTCCACAACAGCGGACTGGAGAACGAGCCTGTCCGTTTAACTTCTTCTACTGGGATTTTCTGGCCCGTCATCAGTCCAAGCTTAAGTCTCAGGGTCGCATGGGTCTAATTATGCGTAATCTAGAGCGGATTCCGGCACAGGAGCTAGAGAAGATGCAGCAGCACGCCGAAGCTTGGCACGCTAGCAACGCTTCTATAAGTCCCAGAGCATAGGTGGTTGCTAGGTGTATCGTTGGTGCTAGGATGTCTAAGTGATACGTCTAGCCGTGTTGTGATTCGTTTGGTAGTTGTGGGCATCTTAAATATGAAGGGCGCAAGGCCATTATTTGCGGAATTCCCTGTGGGGCAGATGAAGAAATAATAGGTGATACTCTCAAGCCGAGGAGGCAAATTTATGGTTACTTATGAATCAGCGCTTCACATGCTCGCGGTTGCCCATGTAGTGCCGTTAATTGTGTTGGTTGCCGCTTCTACCATTGGGCTAGCAGTGATTGAAGCTGTAGAAGAAGCGTAGAATACAGATCATTGCTATGTTTGATTCCTTGTATTTGGCGTCTAAAGCTAAAGACAAAAGATGAGTTAATTAATTGATGCTTGTCTCACACCTCAAACTGCTAAAAATAGTAGTGGTTTGTATTATTCGTAACAATTTAGAGCATGAACATCTTAAAGTTTTCGTAAAAACCCTGTAAGGACGTTATACATATCTCTGCAGAGTTTTCACTTGGGAATACTTCAACCCACATTCAGCATGGGTAAATATACTTGGTAAATTGCCCAGCATTTTTTCTGCCAAAATTTAATTTATTTTAAAATAGCTATAGCCCTCTTCTAGTAGAGTTTATGAGCTTTCTATTTCTCAAGGAAGACACAGCAACATCTAGGCTCAAATCCAACCAAGCTATTGAGAATAGTGTCAATAAACTTGAATTTTTCCTCATTTAAGGTCTGGACACAAAATGTCACAAGAGCTGTAAGCCCCTTCCTAAGCCGATTATGGAAAATAAAAAATTTTCAAAATAACCTGCTGAATGCAGGCCACTTTTCCTAAAATAACTTCTTTTCAAAATAACCTGCTGAATGTGAGTTCCAAGCATCCTCAGCAGCTTTGACCTTAGATCGTGCAGTCTCTTCGCTAAAAGGAGGGCAAATTGAGGATGACATTTTAACAACTATCCATAACAGAAACTAGGTAGACAGATCTGTAGATTACAGCATTGTGACTTAACACAGGCGATCGCTCCAAAAATGGCTCAAGTAGATGGGCAGAAATAGAGCCAAGCAGACTACGGGATCTAAACTACCAGTCTTCTACCAATGCCCCATGCCTCGTGCCCAAATCAACAATGACTTGTTGATTTGCACTAACCCACTTAGCTCTCAGTTTTATTATTCAATTCTTATTTCTATCTCAATTTTCCCTCAGGGCTAACTCAGGGCGAGCCATCATTCTGGTAGTTAAGTCAAGTTCATCCAAGGGTTAACACCATGAAACGCTTCATCCTCAGTGGTTTATCTGTTCTGCTAGTTGCTACAGCTGTCACTCCCGTTTTGGCCACCACCAAAGCAACAGGCACCAAAATCGGAGCTATCACTTCGGAACTAAAGTCCAACCCGCCTGCTGAAGTGCCATCCCCTAGTCTCTTCTCTCTAGATCCCAGCAGTGCCCGACTCACCTCTGCAAATCCTACCCTCCAGGCTGTAAGTCCTACCCCGAATCAAACCAAAGAACAGGAGAAGAAAACCGCTACTGGTTTAAGCGTTCAACAAGAAATTGCCATGATTGTTAAGACTAAAGGTCAGTTTGGCGGTGGTGACCAACTCCGTCGCTATTTCTTCGGCGACTTGGAACCAATTAGCGTTCAGCCAGGTGGAGCTGGAATGGTGGTCAACCTGTACAACAAAGCCAACAACGTCACCTTTGCCTACTGCGCTACCTACGATGTAGTTGTTGCTGTGAAGCCAGGGCGGGTCACGGCGTTTTTAGCCAGCGAAGTGAAGTAAGTAGATCTGGTCCGTGGTCTAAGGACTGATATTCTTTCATCCACATAACGATGTGACAGTGTTTCCTGCCGATTTCCTCGTCGGACCGGACTCAGTCATTCAGACATCCTACTATGGCAAGGATATTGGGGACCATTTGCCAGTTGAGGAAGTTTATCGTTCTGTGGGAGTAGGAGAGGATCGAGTCAACACCACAGAGAAAGCGACATATGCTGAACAGACTTGGAAGAATTAAGCACCCAGTAGCTAGAAGTGCTGCCACAGCAGCTACAGCCTTTACCGTGGCCGCTCTCATTTCGGCTGGAGCGATCGGTGTCAGCCATCATAAAGGCAAGTCTCCCTACGGCTTCGGTGTGTTTGCCTCACTCGTGGCGGCGGGTTGGGGTGGCCTCTTTGGCTTGTTTGTTGAGAGTGAGGCCAGTGAGGCAGAAGCTTCGCCCAAACAGCAAGAGACGCTTACTAGCGGCACCGGCTGGAAGGACTGGCGCAATTTTGTCGTCAATCGCAAGGTGAAAGAGAGTGAGGAGATTACTTCCTTCTACCTCAAACCTGAAGATCAGGGTGAAATTCCCAAATTCCTGCCTGGTCAATTCTTAACGATTAAGCTAGATATTCCCGGTCAGAACAAACCTGTCATTCGTACCTACTCTCTCTCTGATTACACTACATCGGGTGAGTACTACCGCCTATCCATCAAGCGTGAATCTGCTCCCAAGGGTTTAGACGTAATGGCTGGTGTGGCTTCTAACTTCATGCACGATCGCATTCATGCAGGCTCTGTTATTGCAGCGAAACCACCAAGCGGTAAGTTTGTCTTAGATGTTCACAAATCTTCACCAGCCGTGCTGATCAGCAACGGTGTGGGAATCACGCCCATGATGAGCATGGCGAAAGCCTGTACCAGCCAAAACTCCAATCGACCTATCTGGTTCCTTCACGGTGCCAGAGATGGTAAGTTTCATGCTTTTCGGGATGAGGTGCTGGCGATCGCTCGGCAGAACCCAAATCTGCACGTGCATTTCAGGTACAGCCGCCCCAACCCTGAGGATG
>CAXUIV010000467.1:0-4398 GCA_964250875.1 uncultured bacterium | reverse complement strand
ATGGAGCTAAGCGGATTCGAACCGCTGACCCCTTCAATGCCATTGAAGTGCTCTACCAACTGAGCTATAGCCCCTTATTGCGTTTCTCATTATGTCGTAACGATTAGCAATCCGTCAAGTGTTGCAATAAGTTACAACATGCTAAGACTGCATCAAGTAGCTCACACAGTTACCCATAAGAAAATAAACAACCATCATCGCAGCAGCAGCCAAGGCGACCAAAGTTCCAGCCAGCATCAAGGAGAATTCTCGAGTTTGAAAAGCCGCCTCCATCAGATGAAGTGACCAGGCTACCAGAGCCACATCAAAAATTAGAATACCTATCAGCATTTTTTAAAATTTCAGATTTATTCATCTATCTTAACACAGAGATAAATTACTGTGTCTAAGTCCAATGATATGTAATCTCCTCAAACGGCGATTTGGCTAAGGAATGAATCTGACTGGACAAGAGCGATCGCTTAAATAAGTCTTGATTGCGGCTACGCTCAACTGGCCGTAATGTAGCAGTGAAGCTAGCAAAGCCGCTTCAGCCTTACCCTCAGTTAACACCTCATAAATGTGTTCGCAGTTGCCTGCTCCACCAGAGGCAATAACTGGAATCTGCACAGCCGAAGCGATCGCCCGTGTCAACTCCAAGTCATACCCTGCTTGAGTTCCATCTGCGTCCATACTAGTCACTAGCAACTCCCCAGCACCTCGTTTTTCAACCTCTTGGGCCCATACTAGAGCATCTAAGCCGGTATTCTGCCTTCCGCCCCGGACATAAACGTCCCAACCAGGATTGCTCTGGTCTTGTCGCCGCCGTGCATCAATAGCAACGACTATACACTGATTGCCAAAGCGATCGCTCGCTCGATCAATTAGGTCTGGATCCCTGACAGCAGCAGAATTAATGCTTACTTTATCAGCTCCAGCCCTTAACAAACTTTTAATACCCTCTAAGGATTGAATCCCACCGCCCACTGTGAGTGGGATAAATACTTGCTCAGCGGTGCGGTACACAACATCAACAATAGTATCCCTGCCTTCATGAGTAGCGGTGATATCTAAAAATACCAACTCATCAGCCCCTGCCTGGTTATAAACCTTTGCTAGCTCCACTGGATCGCCCGCATCCTGGAGATCAACAAAGTTAATGCCTTTCACGACCCGCCCTGCATTTACATCCAAGCAAGGTAAGATTCTCTTCGCTAGCATAGCAATCCCTGGTGCTTTTCAGTGTAAATGGTAACAGAAGGGGAAAGGGGAAGGGGCAAAACACTTCTTTTCCGATGCCCGATGCCCTATGCCCTATGCCCCATGCCGTCGTATCATATTGTCATGGCAATTATCTCCTCTAAGCAACAGCCCGAACCGGATAGAGCGAAGAATTCTCAACCATCTGGCAGCAGTGGCACCAAGGCTGACCCAGAAGATCTGCTGCAACCCCAGGCTGCCCCAGATGAACAAACAGCGCTGGAGGAAAGTATTCGGCCCCAGCGATTGGCGGAATACATCGGGCAAAAAGACCTGAAAGAGGTTCTGGATATTGCGATTAAAGCAGCCAAAGGCAGAGGTGAAACGCTAGATCATTTGCTGCTGTATGGTCCTCCAGGCTTAGGAAAAACCACGATGTCTCTGATTCTGGCCACCGAAATGGGGGTGAGCTGTAAGATTACTAGTGCGCCAGCCTTAGAGCGTCCCAGGGATATCGTGGGCCTATTGGTAAATCTGAAGCTAGGGGACATCCTCTTTATTGATGAAATTCATCGCCTGCCACGCATGACAGAAGAGATCCTCTACCCAGCTATGGAGGACTTCCGGCTAGATATCACTATTGGTAAAGGCTCGAGCGCTCGTATTAAGAGTCTGACGCTGCCACAATTTACTCTGGTGTGGGCAACAACTCGGATGGGGGCACTGTAATAAACGTTGCGCGATCGCTTTGGGCTGGTTCAGCGGTTACGGTTTTATGAGCCAGATGAACTCAGTCAAATTGTGCTGCGAACTGCACAACTGATCAAAACGACCATTACTGAAGATGGTGCTGCGGAAATCGCTCGTCGCGCCCGAGGCACACCTCGGATTGCTAACCGTTTGCTCAGACGGGTACGAGATTATGCCCAAGTTAAGACGATGCTGATTACTCAAGAAGTGGCAGCAGAGGCTCTTGAACTGTTTCAGGTGGATCCCTGTGGCCTAGATTGGACAGACCGGCGTATGCTGAGTGTAATGATTGAACAGTTTAATGGTGGCCCAGTGGGTTTAGAGACAATGGCGGCGGCGACGGGTGAGGATACTCAAACAATTGAGGAAGTCTATGAGCCTTATCTCATGCAGATTGGTTACCTGCACCGGACACCCCGTGGTCGTGTTGCTACGCCTGGAGCTTATGTACATTTAGGATTTACGCCGCCGAATCAGCAGTTAGCTTTACTGGGATAAATAGCTCTCGCATTAGCGTAGCGTTAGCCGAAGGCGAAGCGTTAGCGTTAGGCACTAGCCGCTAGGCGCAAAGACGCAAAGGCAAAGCTGCACTTACTACCTTCATGCTTTGAAGAGAATTTTTTGATCGTACTAAAAATATCTCAACGATAAGTGCTTGATTATGATCCGCTTCATTCTAGTTTTGTTAATTTTACTGCTGACATTTGGGTTAGGGATGCCAGTGCAAGCTGCACAGAATCAGCAGCTTACCTCTGCTCAATCACAACTGCTAGATGATTTGGCTAAAGAAGCTGTTGATGCGACTAATAAGGGTGATTTTCCTGTAGCTGAAACTTACTGGACCAAGATTATTGAGCAATTTCCTGATAATCCAGCTGCTTGGAGTAACCGGGGTAATGCTAGGGTGAGTCAGAACAAGTTAGAAGAGGCGATCGCTGACTACAACAAAGCAAGCGAACTTGCCCCATCTGCCACTGATCCCTACCTGAATCGTGGTGCAGCTTTAGAGGGGCTAGGCAGGTGGGACGAGGCTATTGCTGATTACAACCATGTGCTAGAACTTAACCCTAACGATGCTATGGCTTACAACAACCGAGGGAATGCCAAAGCAGGGTCGGGACAGTGGGAGGCCGCGATCGCCGATTATCGTAAGTCAGCCGACATAGCGCCTAATTTCGCCTTTGCCCGTGCTAGCTATGCCTTGGCTCTTTATCAAACTGGCCAGGTAGACGAAGCAGTTCGCAGTATGCGAAATATCGTCCGCAAATATCCTAACTTCGCTGATATGCGTGCCGCGCTCACTGCTGCGTACTGGGCACAGGGGAAACGTGGTGAGGCTGAGAGTAATTGGGTCGCAGCCGTAGGACTTGACCAACGCTACAAAGATTTGGACTGGGTTGCAAATGTCCGTCGCTGGCCTCCGCTTATGGTTGCAGCTTTGGAAAAGTTTCAGAAATTACAGTAAGGGCATGGGGCATGGGGGATAGGGCAATACTATTTAGTTAAGTTTCTACAATGTAGAGACGTTGCATGCAACGTCTCTACAAGGGCACAGGGCATAGGGCATGAGGCAGGGAAGATGAGAACTTTAGTTGTAGCTTTGTTGTGTGTGCTTGGAGTTGGCGCTCTTCAAGTACCTCAATTGAATCAACTGTTTTCTAGCCCTAAAACGATCTCGCTAGAAACGTTGAACAAAGAAACAGAGACAGAAAAGCTACGCCTCAATTTCCTGCGACAGCTACCTACCTTCGGTTTTAACAACCTAGCAGCGGATTCAGCGTTTCTTAGCTTTTTGCAGTACTTTGGCGACGATGATAGTCGGGCCAGAACGGGTTACAGTCTTAGCCCGGAGTATTTTGAAGTTGTCCTAGCACGCGATCCCTACTTCCTGCAAGCTTATTTGTTTCTTTCTACCAGTACCTCTCTCTACGCGGGAATGCCAGAGCGTTCCGAAGCTTTGATGAATAAATGGTCCAAGTTCCTCTCTCCCACAGTTCCACAGAAGTCTTACTACGTCTGGCGCTACAAAGGAGTTGATGAACTGTTGTTCTTAGGCAATGCTCAGGCTGCTCGGCAGTCGTTTGAAAAGACTGCGCAGTGGGCTAGCTACTACACGGATGAGGAGAGTAAACAGGTAGAATTCATTTCTCGGCGGATGGCGCAATTCTTAGCTCGTAACCCTAGGAGTCGATCGGCTCAGATTGCGGCTTGGGCATTAGTTTTGAATAACCCAATTGATGCTGAGACTCGTAAGAGAGTTATTCGACGAATTGAGACTCTAGGTGGCAGGGTCTTTGTGACTCCTCAGGGGACTGTACAGATTCGATCCCCAAAAGGGGACTAGTTGCCTGACAACGGCGAGATTATATTGTAGATTAAGAATAGTTAACAATAACTTAAAAACGCCCTCGCATAGGACGCTTAGGAGGATTGACCTCGGTGAATAAACGGTGGAGAAACGCGGGGCTG
>CAXUIV010000466.1:0-4403 GCA_964250875.1 uncultured bacterium | reverse complement strand
CTTTGGAACCTCCGTTATTGCGAGAACGGGTGTTTACTCTATCTGCTCAGTCTGTACCCAGTCCTCAAGTAGCTCAGCAGACACTAAATACATTAGCTGACCATTTGAGTCGCGAATTGGAACGGGAAGTCCTGCCAATTCAAATTCGTGAGGGGCTTTATGCAGATCTAGCCGAAAATCGTATTCTGACTCAGTTTGAGGCTCTAACCCCGGAACAATTGCTGCATCGTTACAACCTGTCACAAGTGCAGGGTGTATTCTACCGGGCGAGTCAACTCACGCTCAATGCTCATCGCAATGTTCCTGGTGAATATAAGCTCTTATTTCGCTATCTCAAACTGTTTCAACTGATGGCGTATATAGAAGGTGATGCGGACCACGGCTTCACAATTACGATTGATGGACCAACGAGCTTGTTTAGTTCGAATACGCGCTATGGTCTAGCGATCGCTAAGTTGCTTCCAGCCCTACTTCACGTTACCAAATGGAGCCTGAGTGCGACCCTCCAAAACCGCGATACCTTCACGAACACTTGGAAAACTGGACGGTTCAGTCTCAACTCTGAAAATAGCGGTTTGGTCTCCCATTACCCACCCGGTAAACCCTATGACAGCATGCTGGAAGCCTCTTTTGCTGACCGTTGGGACACTTTGAAGACTGAATGGGTGTTAGAACGAGAAGTAGACCTGATCCCGATACCTGGTAGCGTCATGATCCCTGACTTTCGCCTGGTGCATCCTGATGGTCGCATTTTCTTACTAGAGATTGTTGGCTACTGGCGACCGGAGTATTTGCAGAAAAAGTTTTCTCAAGTCCGCCGCGCTCAGTGCGATAACTTGATTTTGGCAGTTTCGGAGCGATTAAACCTGGAAAAAGCGGGGGTGAAGGTAAACAATGTACCAGCCCGGATTGTGTGGTTTAAAGACAAGTTATCGCCTAAGGCCGTGTTAGAAGTATTGGATTGATCTAATTTGATACGGAGAGGAGAGGATTCGAACCTCCGGACTGTTTCCAGTCTCCCGATTTCAAGTCGGACGCAATCGACCACTCTGCCACCTCTCCAATGCAGTCATTTAACTCTCAACTACGGGTGGCCTACCCTTGAGCCAAAGAGTGCAACTGACTGTTAAATAGCATACCCTATCACTTATGCCGACTGCACGACTTGACTTGGTTGCTGATAGAGTATCTGCTCAGATATCACAGCAAAGTCCTTGCCAAGCCAAACTAGCGAGACTTGGGAGACGACACCTGCTTGCAGGCAGACAATTGAGAAATTGCGGTGGCGATCGCCTGATTCGTCACTATGAACGATCCGAGGCACACTGGCGGCATTTAAATAAACTGTGCCGTTTTGGTTGGCATGAATAGGAGTTCGCAGCGCCTTGTTGTGCCGTAGTTTATGGTGCATATGACCAAATGTAACGAGGGGAATCCCTTTACCGAGGGCGCGAGTCTGAGCGATCGCATTGGCAAAATCTGGATCCCCGTAGTCGCCACCGATAGGTTGCCAGTCCTTGCCGCACGGGTCTTCTGGGCGATCGCCTAACCCTAAAGGCCCATTATGACCCAGAAAAATTACTGTTTCATAAGCTGCACTACTCGCTGCGGCGACAATTCGGGCTGTGGACTCCTCAAAATTCTTCACCCCGAACCGCCCTTGATAAAATTGAGAGTTCTTCCACGCATCACCACCCCAACTAAATGGGCGACTGCCCACTACAGTGAGATGCAGATCTGGGAAGTCGAGTCTACCATAGCCTACGTGAGCTTCCCCAAGCAGGTCTAGCTGTTCCTGCACTCGGTCTTCTTTCTCACGGTCATAAGGACAGCGCTTCCTACCCCAATCTGAGGCACTGTACCAAGCATCATGGTTTCCCATTATTGCTGCCTTGGGCATGTCGAGGGACGCGATTGCCCGAACAACGTCCACCGACTCATTGCCAAAATCCCCCACAAATAGCACTAGGTCAACACCCAGTTGCTGAAGAGCAATATTATCATCTGCCTCCCATTGGTCGTGAATATCTCCGACGACAGCGATTGTAATCGGTTCGTGGTGCTTCTGCCTGATCATGCCCTCTACCTTGCCGGTCTTTCTCCAGCATAAGAAAACATGGCCTACTTTGACCAAAAAGGCAGGGGGAAAGGGGAAGGGCGAAAGGCGAAAGGCGAAGGGCGAAAGGGGGAAAGATTAAAGGTGAAAGATGAAGGGCTAAGAGGTACAAGTGGCACACGGTTTCGTTTTCATGAAGAAGTTTTACTAGTTTTAGTAAAAACTACTATAATTCAAGATAGATAGTTTCAACTACATAAAACTTAAAACTTGTGTTTACGACTGTACTTCCTCAGCGGAGTGTTCCTCAGACTGATGTACCACCCTTAGACCTGTTTGAAGCTATCCAAGCTTTAAAGCAGGAACTGAACGCTGTGATTCTAGCTCATTACTACCAGGAGCCAGACATTCAGGATGTTGCTGACTACATTGGTGACTCGCTGGGACTTTCTAGACAGGCAGCCGGTACCAAGGCTGATGTTATTGTCTTTGCCGGAGTTCACTTCATGGCAGAAACAGCTAAGATTCTCAATCCTGATAAATTGGTACTTTTACCAGACTTGGCAGCAGGGTGTTCTCTTGCAGACAGTTGCCCACCAGCAGAGTTCGCGGCTTTTAAAGCAGCTCACCCAGACCATTTGGTCATTTCCTATATCAACTGCACTGCCGAAATTAAGGCGCTGAGCGATATTATCTGCACCAGCTCTAACGCTGTCCAGATTGTGCGTCAAATTCCAGAGGAGCAACCAATCATTTTTGCCCCAGACCGGAATCTAGGCCGGTACGTAATGGCTCAAACTGGACGCGAGCTAGTGTTGTGGCAAGGTAGCTGCATTGTGCATGAGACTTTCTCCGAGAAAAAGATTGTCCAACTCAAGATTGCACACCCAGAAGCAGAGGCGATCGCTCACCCAGAATGTGAACCAGCCGTGCTACGCCACGCCAGCTACGTTGGCTCTACCACGGCCCTGCTAAAGTACTGTCAGCAAAGTCCTGCCAGTACCTTTATCGTCGCTACTGAGCCAGGCATCATTCACCAGATGCAAAGGCAAGCCCCAGATAAACACTTCATTCCAGCGCCGCCACTAAATAATTGCGCCTGCAATGAGTGTCCTTACATGCGGCTAAATACCTTGGAGAAGCTGTACTGGGCGATGAAAAATCGCGCTCCCCAAATCACCATGTCAGAAGACGTTCGCCTAGCCGCCCTGCGACCTATGCAACGAATGTTAGAGATGAGTGCCGAGGTAAAGTGCTGAGTGCTGGGGTAAATTGCTAGGTGTTGTTTTTGTGAGCTAGTGTATTTTCTCGGCTTCCAGCTGTGCAGCTTTACTATTTTTGCGGTACATAAGTGTTCGGTTTTGAGCTGTTTGATAGCGCTTATCGCTTCGCGGAATAGAACTCATCAGTTCCGAAGCTTTTTGCCACCGAGCAGCTAAAGTTAACCATTCAGCCGAGGAATGGACTACCAACCCAGGTGTCGCAGCTTGCTCAGCAATTCGCACTGCTGCAACAAAAGGATCGTCAGCTTGAGTGACAACAGTTCGAGGTAATTGAGCTTGCGTCTGGCTCATAGGCTTTGATCCTGATTGAGCATGAATCATCCAGCCGACCAGCACTAAAAACATGCACAGGCTAGTTCCGCCTACAATACCTAGCCAGAATTGGCGTTTCTCGCGGCTTCTACGAGAAGGGCGAGGCTTAGGTAGAGCTGGCTTTTCAGACTCAGTCTGACGAGCAAAATGTTCCCCTAACTGCTTTAAAGGACTAAGCTTGGCTAATGTGATCTCTTCAGACCAAAGAAGTTGACCCTCTGGGTCACGCTTAATCTCGTCCAGCCACAGCAACTGCTGTTCTCGAACAATTCGACTGTTAATATTGACACGCCGAATATGACGTGGTGCAATTGCTTGGAGAATGTCCTGAATCTGCTTTACTAAAGCAGGTTGTTCAAGTTGATCTACCCTTGCCGCCTCACAGAGGAGTTGTAAGACTCCATCTACAAAAACGGCTCGAGTTCTGATGCCAGCACTAGACAGTCTTTCATTTAGCACCTGAATAATCGCAGCGACGCTACCGTGGTGAGCTTGCTTAGCGATGTCATTCATAGAAATTAGCATTTTAGGTCTAGCAAGGGAACTGCTCTTCAAACCTGAGTTTTTAACCTAGTAATTAATTTAGAGTATCTGGGTGTTTTTTTGACTAAAGACCCTTCATTTTAATCTTTTTAGAAGAAATAAAAAATGAAGAAGCGAAAAACCAATAGAGCCTACCTTCGCACGATTGAAGATAGGCTCTATTGGGAGTAATAACCTGGCACCGTGCTATTTTCCCGTGGGGCAACCCC
>CAXUIV010000465.1:0-4404 GCA_964250875.1 uncultured bacterium | reverse complement strand
ATGATGATTAATTTTCTCTTTTGTTACCGTGGATTCACTGAAGTATCTGCGGTGAGTAGCAGGTGTAGCTCGATCTTTCGGGAGAATTACGCTTAACACGTAGTAAAGGTGGCGTTAAGATTTTGCGATAGCCTTTAGAATTTCTCATGCTGGAAGTAGCAACACTGAATCAACACTTTTTGACTGTTGACGATCAACCTATTTTTCTGCACCAGGCTCTGAGATATTTGGAGAATTCTGGAAAGTTGGGTTCGTTTATTGGGGAGATTCTGCGCCAGCATTTTATAGAGCAAGAGCTGCAAACACGAGAGGAGCTTGATGTCGATTCTGTGTTGACGGAGCAGGCTGTGATTGATTTTCGTTTGCAGCGTCAGCTAACTGACCCGAAAGTTTTCGCTGAGTGGCTTGCTGGTAACAAAACAGATTATTTCACTTTCCATAAACAAATCAGTTTTGGCTTTAAGCTGGAGAGGCTCAAAGCTTTGGTTGCAGAACCGCAGCTGCAAGAATATTTTATTGAGCGTAAGTTATTTCTGGACCGGGTTGTTCTTTCTCGCATTGTTGTGGCTGACCAGGAACTAGCTGAGGAGTTGCGCAGCCAGATTGAGGAGGGAGCTAGTTTTGAGCAGTTGGCCAGAGAGTATTCTCTAACTAATGACCGAATTGTCAACGGCATGATGGGGGTAGTCAGTCGAGGCACAATGCCGGATGTGCTTAGGGCTGCTGTTGATGCGGCAAGTCCTGGAGGGCTGGTAGGACCGTTAGAACTTGAAGGATGGGGTTTGTTTCGAGTCGAGCAATTGCTGCCAGCCTCTTTGGAAGATAGTCAGCTCAAGCAATCTCTGCAAGCTGAGCTGTTTGAGCAATGGCTAGCAGTGAGAATGCAAAAGCTGACTGTTGAGCTTATTGGTGCAGCCAAACCCGAAGTAGAGACAGCAGTTGATCGGTTTCGACAGGTTTTGTGATGTAGTCAGAGGCTCCAGCTTCCATGCATTTTTCCCGATCGCCGCGCATGGCTTTTGCAGTTAGCGCAATGATTGGTAAACTCGAAAACTGACCGATTTGTCGAATTGCTCGCGTCGTTTCGTAGCCGTCCATTTCGGGCATCATGATATCCATCAGCACCAGGTTAATATCTGGATGATTTTGCAGCGTTGTGATGCCTTCTCGACCGTTTTCGGCGTAGAGAATCTCTACCTGATAGCGTTCTAGTACGCTGGTGAGGGCAAAAATATTTCGCACATCGTCATCGACGATCAGAATTTTCTTGCCCGCTAGCGTTGAATCTTGTTGCTGCGATCGCTCTAGCATTTGTCGCTGCAAATCGGGTAAATCCGCCTGGACTCGATGCAGGAACAAGGCGGTTTCATCAAGCAAGCGTTCGGGCGATCGCACGTCTTTGAGGATAATGGTGTCCGAAATGCGTCGAAGTTCCCGTTCTTCTGGGGCAGTTAGCTCTTTTCCGGTGTAGACAATGATTGGTAGATGGCCCAGGTTGGGTTCTTGCTTCACTTGCTCGATGAAGGTAAATCCATTCATGTCGGGCAGTCCCAAATCGAGTACTAGGCAGTCAAAGCGTCCCGATCTGAGCGCCTCTAGAGCTTCTGTCCCTGTACCAACAGCCGTACTTGCTACGTCGGCGGTATTCCCAATCAACTGAACAATACTCTGGCGCTGAACTTCGTCATCCTCTACAATCAGCAGATTCTTCAGTGGGCGTTCGACAAACTCTTTGATGCTTACCAAGGCGTTGAGGAGTGATTCGCTGTTGATGGGCTTTTGCAAGTGGGCGATCGCCCCCTGCCTCAAGCTGCGCTGTAACCCTTCCTCCACCGAGATGATGTGAACCGGAATATGGCGCGTGTCAGGGTGATGCTTCAGCCGATCCAACACCATCCACCCATCGAGAACCGGCAGGCGAATATCGAGCATAATTGCCGTTGGTTTAAACTGTTGCGCCATCTCTAGACCAACATCGCCGCGAGTTGCCACGAGTCCTTTAAAGCCTTGCTGCCGTGCCATGTCGAGTAGGATGCGGACAAAGTTAGAGTCGTCTTCGACGATTAGCAAAGTGAGGTCGTCCGGTTGAATGGTGTCTCGGTCATCCTCTATGGCGCGGTCAAGCATCATCTCTGGCTCACTTGTGGCTGGTAGGGGTCTGGGGGCCGACCCAGCTGCCACAGACCGCAGCGTTGCTGATGGAGATGATGTGGCTGATGATACGAGTGGATTCCAACGTCCACTATCGATTTGAGGTAGGTAGAGCGTAAATGTGCTGCCCTGACCGAGTTTGCTCGCCAGCCGAATCTCGCCTCCCAGTAGACGGGCAATCTCCCGACTGATTGACAAGCCTAAACCTGTTCCTCCATATTTGCGGGAAGTCGTGCCGTCTGCCTGCTGAAACGCTTCAAAAATGACCTGCTGCTTGTCCGGCGCGATGCCAATTCCCGTATCCGAAACGGCAAAGGCAATCACTCGGCCAGCCCGATTGAGCGTGTCTTGATCAAAACTCCAGCCCTCGGTTGCGAGATTAATACTGAGGCAAACTTGACCTTGCTCAGTAAATTTAAAAGCGTTTGAAAGCAAGTTTTTCAGCACTTGCTGTAACCGCTTGGCATCGGTGTACAAGCTGCGTGGCAACTGCGGGTCAAACTGCATCTGAAAATCGAGGCTGCGGTCTTCGGCAACTTGACGAAACGTGCGATCAAGATGACTACGGAGGTCAGTGAATGACATTGGCTCCGGGTCAATCAACATCGTACCGGATTCGATTTTCGCCAGATCTAAAATGTCGTTGATTAGCCCAAGCAAATCATTGCCAGCAGAATAAATTGTTCGGGCGTATTCGATTTGCTTATCGGTGAGGTTGCCGTCGCTATTACCTGCAAACAGACGAGCGAGAATCAGCAAACTGTTGAGCGGGGTCCGCAGCTCGTGCGACATATTCGCCAGGAATTCAGACTTGTATTTAGAGCTGAGAGCAAGCTGTTCGGCTTTTTCTTCTAACGAGCCTCTTGCTTGTTCAATCTCTTGATTCTTGCGTTCAACTTCTCTATTTTGGACTGCTAACAGTTCGGCTTTTTCTTGTAATTCTTCATTTGTCTGCTGAAGTTGTTCTTGCTGGTTCTTCAGCAATTCCTCGGACGCTTTGAGAGATTGAGCCTGTTGCTCTAATCGTTGATTTGTTTCAGTCAATTCTTTCTGTTGACTTTGCAATTCTTCCGCCAGCGATTGTGACTGTTTGAGTAACTCTTCTGTCCGCATACTGGTGGCAATTGTATTCAATACAATTGCAATACTTTCGGTTAACTGATCGAAGAACGTTAAGTGAATGTCGTTAAACCGCGAGAAAGACGCAAGCTCAAGTACGGCAGTTATTTGTCCTTCAAATACGACAGGCAGAGCCACCACGTTCAACGGTGTCGCTTCGCCTAATCCCGAACTGATCTTGACATAGTCGGATGGAACTTCGGTCAACAGAATACGTTCTTTTTCTAAAGCACACTGTCCGATCAGTCCTTCCCCTAATTGAAATCGGTTTCCTAGGTGCTTGCGTTCGCGGTAGGCGTAGGTGCTGAGGAGTTTGAGGTAAGACGAATGATTCTCGCTCGTTTCCATCAGGTAAAAGACACCGTGCTGCGCCGAAACCAGCGGAGCCAATTCTGATAGAATCAGCTTGGAAACCGTTTCAAGCGCACGCTGACCCTGCAACATCCGGGTGAACTTCGCCAAGTTTGTTTTGAGCCAATCTTGCTCAGTATTTTTCTGCGTAGTTTCGCGCAGATTAGCGATCATTTGGTTGATGTTGTCTTTTAAGGCAGCAACTTCCCCTTGCGCTTCCACCGCAACCGATCGCGTCAAATCTCCTTTCGTGACCGCTGTTGCCACTTCGGCGATCGCTCTGACCTGAGTTGTTAGATTTGCTGCCAGCTCATTCACGTTGTCGGTCAAGTCGCGCCACGTTCCCGATGCCCCCGGCACTTTTGCCTGACCGCCTAACTTGCCTTCAATTCCCACTTCTCGCGCCACGGTCGTGACTTGATCCGCAAACGTTGCCAGCGTATCAATCATCTCGTTAATTGTGTCGGCTAACGTTTCAATTTCGCCTTTGGCATCAAGCATTAACTTGAGCTTTAAGTTACCATTTGCCACCGCAGTCACAACCCCGGCAATGCCTCGAACCTGGGCAGTAAGGTTGCTAGCCATTGAGTTCACGTTGTCGGTGAGATCCTTCCAGGTTCCCGCGACGCCAACAACTTGGGCTTGACCGCCTAATTTGCCTTCGGTGCCCACTTCTCGCGCCACCCGCGTGACTTCCGAAGCAAAGGAACTCAGCTGATCGACCATTGTGTTGATCGTGTTTTTCAGATCCAGAATTTCGCCTTTGACATCAACCGTGATTTT
>CAXUIV010000464.1:0-4405 GCA_964250875.1 uncultured bacterium | reverse complement strand
CTCCGAGTCACAATTTCTCCCGTGGCAGACATACCAGGAGTTAACTGTACAAGTTGACCCCGCACCTGGAGTGCATGTCGGTTCAGCCTAATTCTGGTGGGAAAAACCAAGCCTAGATTTTGATCGACGATCGCGTTAGGGCTAACCTGTACCACTTCACCATCAATTGTGCCAAACTCCTGAAATGGAAAAGTCGCCATCTTGACCTTGGCCTTCATCCCTTGACGAATGAAGCCAATATCTCGGTTGAGAACCTTGACCTCTAGCAACAGATTTTCACCTTCCGGCAGAATTGACAGTAACTCTTCTCCTGGCTGTACTGGTCCCTTCGTCGCCTTGATACTGTAGATTGCCCCAGCTACCGGAGCTAGAATGGTTTCCTGCTCTCGCTGCTTCTTTGCCTGCTCCAGCTGACCTTCAGCTGTCGTCTGTTCCTCGCGGCGCTTATTGAGTTGAGTTAGAATATCGCTCTGGCGCTCAGATACTAAACCCTCTGCCTGATTGCGAGCAGCTTGATAGGCTTGTTCAGCCTGCCGGATCTTTTGCGTTTGAGCCGTCATCTGTTTTTCTAAAGATGTGACTTTATCACTAGCTTCAGTCACTTTTGATTGAGCATTGGTGATACTGTCTTCGGATTTGGTGACGTCAGCTTGAGCCTGAATCACCCTCGCCTGGGCGTCCAGATAATCGACTCGAGGTGTAGCACCATCAACGACTAGAGTGCGTAGCGCCTGTTCTCGGCTGTCAGCATTGGCGAGAGTGCTTTTGGCCTTGACCGAGATGCTGGCGGCGTTAACCAGGTTGATTTTGGCATCAGCAAGGTTCGTTTTGGCGTTGGCGAGGTTTGCTTGGAGAAGGGTAAAGTTAACTCTAGCTTCATTGATTGCAGCTGCTTGACGGTCTGCGTCGGCGAAAGCAGCTGCTTTTTTAGCCTCAAAATCCTGTAGGCGAGAAGTGAGGAGCTGGTTTTGTAGCGCCGTTCCAGCAGTTACGCCTCCCGTCCGTTCTGCCTCTAGACGGCTTAAATCTTCTCGAATCAGCACAGCAGATTTAGCTAGGCGGTCAACTTCTGCCTGTGGTAGAGAGCGATCGCGTTCGACTAGGATGTCACCCTTTTTGACGCGATCGCCCTCTTTCACTCGAACCAATCGAATCGTACCTCCACTCAGCGCTCGCACTGGCCGCACCTGCACCGAGGCAATCAGTTCACCGGGAGCTGTTGCGACCTCATCAACTTGGCTGAAGTATGCCCAGGCGATCGCGCCAAACACGAGTAAGCTGATGCTTCCGGCTAAGAGTCGAGTGTACAGCGGTGGTAACTCTTGCACTGCCTTACCTAACTCGTAAGAGTAGTCATTGGGAAGCGCGAACTGCTGTTTTACCTGCCGTAGCTGAGCAGGGGAGGAGTTTAGTACCATTCTAGATTTTGAATTTTGCACGAACAGAGTAAACCTAGCTTTACCTCGGCTATATTTCTAAGCGAAATCTTACTGAGGGATTTGGCCTAACCTGATGACGGTGGTGATATGGCACAGTGAATCTACAGGAGTTGTTCAGCTTTGTTCGTTTTGTACATCTGTCTTGAGGCAGTGATATATCTTTGTGACTTAATGTTCTATTAAAAAGTGTAGAGATTTGTAAAGATTAACCAAGTTCAGATCGTAGAGGTATTACGTTTCTGTAAAACCTTTGCACTAAACCAGTCAATATCTTGTATCTTGCTAGCACTGTACGTGTTTTAAAGGAGGCTTCGTGTTTCAGCTGCTGTATTATTTCGTCCACTTCATCCGACCGCTTTTAGAGCCAATCTGCTTTCTTTGTGCTTGGGGTTTTGTGCTGGCGATCGCCTGGAGTTTCTGGACGGCTATGCGAGATAGCGTCAATACAACCCAGCGCATGCATCAAATTCCCTGTACTGGCTGTCAATTTTTCACTGGCGATTACCGCCTCAAATGCACGGCACAGCCAGCTATTGCCAACACAGAAGCCGCAATCGACTGTCTTGACTATCAACCGAAAACTAACTCCTCATATTATTAGCCGAACTGTATAGGCGTTCCACTTACTGCTAAATGCTGGTACGAAAACTCAACGATTGCGCCGAATTTCTTGCTGGAGATAGTACTCGCCTTAGAGAACTGCTACATCCCGACAAGCAACCGATAGAACTACGCTATAGTTTGGCTCACGCAACTTTAGCAGTGGGAGAGACATCCCAACCTCACTCCCTCAAAACGTCGGAGGTTTACTACATTCTCAGCGGCGAGGGTGAAATGCACATTGGAGAGGAGACTCAGATAGTAGAACCAGGGGATGCGGTTTACATTCCTCCTAATGCCAGACAGTTCATCCACAGTTGCGGCAGCGAACCACTGGTGTTCATCTGCATTGTCGATCCAGCTTGGCGCAAAGAAGATGAAACAGTTTACTAGGAAGCGGCGACTGCACCAGCTATTCGCTTTGTCACTGGGAATGATTCTGGGAATGATTTTGCTCTGGACTTCACCAGCTGATGCTCAAAGGATATCCGGTTCTGGACCACAAACAAAGACAGATACGCATCACGTTGTCAGCAGCCAAAACCAGATTTTGTCAGAACTCGCACAGGCAAATGTTGTCTACCTGGGGGAAACGCACGACAACCCAGATGACCATAAAGCTCAGCTAGACATCCTCCAGAGACTCCATCGGGGAAAGGCGAAAATGGCGATCGCTATGGAGATGTTTCAGCGTCCCTATCAAGGCGTTCTGGATCGATATTTAGCAGGACAACTGAACGAGCAAGAGCTGGTAGAACAAACCGAGTACGAAAGCAGATGGGGATTTCCTTGGGAATATTATGCCCCCATTCTTCGCTTCGCTAAGAGAGAGCATCTGCCTGTTTTAGCCATAAACACTCCCACTGAAATCACTCACAAAGTTGCCCGTGAAGGTTTAGAGAGTCTGACGCTAGCCGAACGCCGGTTCATTCCTCCCTTCTCCGAAATTCGTACAGATAACCCTGAATATCGTCAAATGGCGCTAGCCGCTTTTCAGCAACATAGAGCAGCAGGCCAAGGTTCTAGTGTAGATGAGTCGCGGTTTTTTCTCGCGCAGGTTTTGTGGGATGAAACGATGGCGGAGAGTGTTGCTAAATTTCTCCAGACTCATCCCGGCAATCAGGTTGTAGTGTTGGCAGGGCAGACACACATCATTTACGGCTACGGCATTCCCAGTCGCGTTGCCCGACGTTTTAAAGATAGACTGGTTCAGCGATCGGTTTTACTGAGTTTTCCTGAAGACACTTCAACTTCAGATGGAAAGCCGGTAGCAGACTTCGTTTGGCAACGTCAGTAAGAACCTAGGGGAATGAGGGTCAAGAACTGGGATGCTCCCCAACAAAAATTTTCTACTCAAATAAGATTGCTGTCGTTACTTAGCTAAATCAAAAACCTGTTGAGCGGTAAAGTTGAATTGAGGAAAAGTAGGAGAGACAATCTGAGCGTTACCAGTAAACTTCGTCACTTGGTATTCACCCTCTACTAGGACACAAACAGAGATCGTAGGCACTTTAGGATTCCCGATGAATTTCCTGCCTCCTAATGCGGCATAGTCAACAATCCAGTATTCCTCGATTTCCATCTCTTCATAGTCACGAAGTTTATCGTAGTAATCATCACGCCAGTTACTACTTACTACCTCAACTACTAATTTGACCGAAGTAGCATTCTGGATGATTGATTCGCCCTCCCAACGACTTTCTAATCCGATAGTTTCTCGATCTAAGACAATGATATCTGGCTCGTATCCTGATTCTCGACTAGGCTTAACAATTGATTCTCTGGGAATGGTCCAAATCCCGCCTTTACCTATTTCTCTAATGATTATGAGTAATCGCTCAATGAGAAAACCTGTTAAATTTGAATGCTCTCCTTTAGGTTTAGGCATCTTAACAATCACACCATTATGCAATTCATATCTACTTGATGAATCTTCTGGATACCATTCGATAAATTCATCAAAGGTAAATACTTTTGGCTCGATTTGTGATTGGGATTGAGTCATAGTTATCACCTAGCCATAAGTAGGTCGATGAGAATAAATAGTTACTTGTTAAGGTTTTTTAAGGTTGGACATGGGCAATAGGGCATAGTGTTCAGTCAAGCTTTGAGGTAATTTCCAGATAGCGTTGCAAGCTTGCCAGATCGATCCTATTACTTTCCCACTGCTCGTAAAAACGGCTGAAACACTGGTACCAGTTCCGGCTGACTAACGACTAAAGTGGGGTAGGAACGATCGCCATAATCCTTTCCCGGCACCAAAGGAAACAGCGCTTCTGAATCCAGCGACACCCAGGTACCGCCAGCCGCTTGGACAACGACCCAAGCACCAGCAATATCCCAAATTTTGGGAGTGGCTTCAACAC
>CAXUIV010000463.1:0-4407 GCA_964250875.1 uncultured bacterium | reverse complement strand
GCTTAGTTCATTAGATCTTGTTTTGACCCTTGACACAAACTACTTTACAGTCCCACCAAGTGGCAGGAAGTACCCAGTTCTGAGCCAACTCATTTTTCATATATCTTAAAGAAAATAGAATTTTGTGTGTTAAAGCCGACTACCATACCCCAAAACTCAATCAAATCTCCGGTAGTAGGGATAGTTAGCAATATCAAGCAGTTCTCGATCTCCTGAGCTATCGCCGTAAGCGTGCAGGCAATACCCGCTTAAATTTCCTAAGTAAGCTTTTAGACGCTCTACCTTTTCTATGCCGTAGCAATTCTTGCCTAGAATCCGCCCTGTCAGAACACCGGATTGAACTTCCAATCGCGTGCCAATAACTTGATCAAAGCCCACCCGCATACCCCAAGGAGACAAGTAAACCTCTGGAGAAGCGCTGAGAATTACCAGATGGTGTCCCTGTTCTTGATGCCAGCGTACACGCTGCATAGCTTCTGGACGCAGCATCTTGGGGATGTGCTGAACTGCAAACCTCTGTCCTAGTTTGTCCAGCTTGTCCTGTGACCAGTTGGCAAAGAAGTATGTCAACATGAGATCCTTGGCACGCCAATTCGGAATGAGTTGCAAGGCATACCTCAGCAACATTGGACTCAAGACCAAAAGTCCCCACCAAAATCGACCGCCTAAAGCCCAATGTAAGAAGGGCAGCAAAGAGTCTCGTCGAGTCAAAGTGCCATCAAAATCAAAGATTGCCACAACAGAAAACGTCGGCTCAACAGACTGCTGTAAGGCATCACTCATGCATAACCTCTCACTATTTCATCCGCCTGAAAATCAGGTTTTACAGAAGTCTAGGAAAGCTTTATTGAATCATTCCTTGATGCTTTAAAAACAGAATCAGAAACGTGGTAATAATCCAACAGATAACGGTGAATAGAATAGGCAAGTCTGTTAACAAGACTTCTTCGGGACGCTCACTCTGTCCACCTTGTTCAAGTCCTACGTTGACTTTACGGGCGATTTCGTCTGGATCGCTCAGTAGCTGGTAGCGAAAAATGCCATACAGGACAAAAGGTAATGTCATTAGCATCCAGGGTGTTGAGGCTCCATGAACTTGAGGTCCTGAACTCCAAATGGCGTAACTCATCACAGTGCTAGTGGTAACGTTACTCTCCATGCGAGTGAGCAATGGTAAAGAGTAACGTTTGAGTACAGAACGGGACTTACCGCCTCTGATCGCCGTCAATCGCAGTTCTGCTTTGCGCTTCTCAACTCCTAGAAATAGGGCGAGTAGAGCAGTACACAGAACAAACCAAGGAGACAGAACAACTCTCGTCGCCGCCGCACCTGCATAAGCTCGCAGAACGAAACCTGTGGCAATCGCGACGACATCTAGAATAACTGTCCGCTTCAGCCGTAGATTATAGGCAATTTGTAGAATGATGTAGCCAGTGATTGTAGCTCCCAAGGCTGACGCTCTCGACCACCCGACAATGAGAGCGCCACTTAACAGTACAACTGCCATGCCGCTGGCGACTGGAATACTGACCAACCCTGCCGCGATCGGACGCTTGCATTTGACTGGATGCTGACGGTCAGATTCGACGTCTGCAATATCGTTAACTAGATAGAAACCGCTAGAAGTGCAGCACAGTAATACAAAGGCGAGTAAGCTACCTAGAAACGAATGTACATTAATACTAAATCCAAACAAAGGTGCAGCAAACACAATCAAGTTCTTCGTCCACTGGCGCGGTCTAAGTGCAAGTAGGTAAGGCAGCCTCTTGGCAATGGCAGCTATGTGAGATAGATTTCCCTTGGGCAGAAGCGGTTGTTTTGAATCCATATGGTTCTAACCTTTTGGGTAAGACAAAAAGCATTCACTTATACGCGGCATCTTGATTAGATCTTGTTTAAGTAGAAGTTAAAACTTGTCTGAATTGAAAATGCATGCAGACGGCTTTATATTCACACAGTTTTTGATATAACCACCTCAGAAATTGTACGTAGTTATTCTACGAAACCTCAAAGCCCTTAGAGATTAATGCTTAAGCATGAGTAAAGACCAAGACAATGTGAACACAGATGGTGTGTTGGATGCAGTTATTGAAAGGGAACTTTAGAAAAAGAGCCTGTTGGCACTACTATGGTTGTATGCTTTAGATATCTCTCAATTGGGACTGCTTCGATCTAAGTTCCGATCAGCCCAGGATGACAGCTCCTCTAACGGCTCCAGATGAGTGATGACGTGAGTCCCTGGTAAGGCTTCTATAATCGCTAATTCAACCCTGTCACACAGCTCATGACCAAACTGCACAGTCCACGCTCCAGGCACCAGAACGTGGAAAGATACAAACCTGCGTTTTCCAGCTACCCGCGTCAGCAGCGCATGGAACAGGATGCCGTTCTGTTCGTAAGGTGCTAGTATCTTAGCGATAATCTGCTGCTCAGCCGCAGGTAGTGCAGCATCCATAAGTCCTGAAGCTGTTTCGCCTAGCAGTCCTACTCCTGACCACAGAATGTATCCAGCAACAATCAGAGCGATCACTGGATCAAGAACAAGTAAGCCCGTCAATTTCACCAACAAGACGCCGAGCAAAATGCCAAGAGAAACCCAGACGTCAGTGAACAGATGCTGCGCGTCGGCCCGTAGGGTGATTGATCTCAAGCGCCGTCCGGCCTGTAGCAAGACGAGGCCAACACCACCATTAATGATTGTCGCCACGAGTGAAAGCCCTAGCCCCAAACCAATCTGCGCTAACGGTTGTGGATGAACCAGGTGCTGCGTTGCTTCAACAGCAATGGCGACTGCTGCCATTACAATCAGTGCCCCTTCCAATCCGCTCGCCAAGTATTCCGCTTTGTCGTGTCCAAAAGCGTGTTCGGCATCGGGTGGTTGGGCAGCCAACGTCAACGCCCACATGGCTGCCAGTGCTGTAATCAAATTTACAGGTGATTCGGCAGCATCAGAAAACAGTCCTACCGATCTCGTCAGGAAGTAAGCACCAAACTTAAGTGCCATGGCTAACAACGCTGCGACAATTGAAAGGGGTGCGTAGGAACGTGCTGAAGAATTCATGGCAATTTCAACAGACATCAAAAGTGATGACCTTCAGTCAAACTTAACCCTTTTTGGCTTCAAGCCGACCAGATTGCACCGCAGCGACTAATGTTCTGTAGTCACACTCCGTCTGGTAGGCATAGGTGACGGCAAAGTCAGCCACGGCTCGGTCGAACACATCGCTTGTACCAAGGTAGCCACTGATCATCGCTGGGTCGCCAGAGCGAGCATGGGCGCGAGCAAGTGCCCAACCGCAGATTTCGACGTAGTTGGTGAGACCTACAGCAGACATTCCCTTGAGCCTGACTGAGTTTTTCATATCTCGCAGCTGCCGGAAGTAGAAATCGCGTCCCCGTCCGTCACTCGTCCAGCCAAGGAAAAAATCGCTGGCAGCCTGCATCAGTCGCTGACCGTTGACAATTCGCACGTCCGTGATTTTGGTAAATGCCTTTACCGGCGTATGGCTCCAGCACAGAAGCGCTGGCTTCCTTAAATTGCAGCAACAATGGATCACTGTCATCGGCAAGGAGGAGTGCTACAGCACAATGGGTGCCGACGCTGCCCACCCCGACAACCTTCATCGCAACGTCAACGAGGTGGTAGCGATCAAGTAAGACGCGCCGATCGTCTTGGAGCGTTTTGCGGTAGCGCTTAAACAACACTCGCACTTCCTCAACATATTTGTCATGGCGACGTAGGTGGTAGAGCAAGGGTGGAGTATCGATGAAGCGCCGTTGCCCGTTGACAACCTCTGTCAGTCGTGGAAACGCCTGCTCCAGGGTTCGCACTCGTGCCTTTGTTGCCATCTGCAACCATTGCTGCTGTGTTTCAGGGCTAGGAGCCACGTCAATCAGCGTCTCCGTGTCGAGCCGTGAGTACCACACCTCCAGGGCACGCATTTGCCCGTATTCTGCTATCCGCTGCCGGTATGAACGGGCTGCCGCCAGCACTGCCTCATAGCACTCCCCATCCGGGAGACGCATATCTTTACCAGCCAGAACGACACTGACGACCAAACGTTTAACATCCCATTCCCACGGGGCAGGGAGCGTCTCGTCAAAATCGTTCAGATCGAAGATCAAGTTGCGTTCCGGAGTCCCGAACGTCCCAAAGTTGAGCAAATGGCAGTCTCCACAAGCCTGCACTGAAATGCCAGTGGTTGGAGTTGTCGCCAAGTCAGCCGCCATAACAATGGCCGATCCCCGCAGAAACACAAACGGCGATTGGAGCATCCGACCATATCGAATCGGCAGCAACTTCCGAATCCGTCCCTGACTGGATGCCTGTAACAGCTCGATCGGGTCAGGGCGATCGCCACCCGGACACCACTCCCGGTGAGCTAACCGGGGCACAGCCTGACGCAA
>CAXUIV010000462.1:0-4422 GCA_964250875.1 uncultured bacterium | reverse complement strand
GTGGTCATGTCACACAATTGTGTAGGGCCGCTAATTAGCAGGCATTTGCAAAGGAACTGAGACAGTTGGGCGGCTAGGGTGCACTGCTGGTAAGACATTTAGCGGAATAAAGGCACCAAAATTCTAGTATGACCAATAATGAAGTTACTATCTGGGGAATCCATGCTGGGAAGTCTGGAGATGCAGACACTATTTTCCTTAAAAAGAAATTCGCTGCTATCGGTTGGTCTAAACTAGGCAATCTTAAGGACCTTCAGGCAGATCGTGAAGCTTTCAAGGTGAGAGTAGCTGACATTTATCCCGACGCCAAAGCTGGAGCTATTGCCAACAACGCAGGTCAACTTTGGCGATTCGTGTACGAAATGAAGCCGGGTGATATTGTTGTGTATCCCTCAAAACGGGAGCGAAAGATCCACATCGGTGAAGTGGCTGGCCCTTACGTCTACGATCCAGATTTAGAGGAGTATCCAAATCTGCGTCCGGTGAAGTGGCTGCGAACGCTACCCCGCACGCACTTTAGCCAAGGCGCTCTCCACGAAATCGGCTCGTGGTTGAGCCTGTTTCAGATTAAAACCTATACTGACGAGTTTCGAGCAACACTGGAAGGCCGTCAGGTAGCACAAACAGCGGTCAAGGACGAAACTGTGGCAATGGTAGCTGATGATGTTGAAAAGACGACCTGTGACTTCATCTTGAAGCAGCTAGCGCAGGAGTTACCCGGACACCCCTTGGCACAATTCATTGCGCACCTGTTGGAGAAGATGGGGTACCACACCCGCATATCTCCAGAGGAGCCAGATGATGGCGTTGACATCGTTGCCCATAGAGATGAGCTTGGCTTTAAGCCACCCATTCTCAAAGTACAGGTTAAAAGTAGTGAAAGCAGTGTTGGAGACCAAGCAGCTTCTGCCCTCTACAGTAAAGTCGGTCCCAGTGAGTTTGGTTTGCTAGTCACTCTGGGGACGTTTACCAAACAGGCGAGGGACTTTGCTAGAGGCAAAAACAATCTGCGGCTGATCGATGCGAGTGAACTGGCAGAGTTGGTGCTGCAACACTACGAACAGTTCGATCCACGTTATAAGGGTCTGCTGCCATTAAAGCGAGTTTATGTGCCAGAGGTGTTAGAGAAGCTGGAGTGATACCAGTTTTTAGTTTTTAGTTTTTGGTTGGTGGGTAATAAGCAATGGGGAACGGACTACTGATAAACTTTTGAAAACTTTAAAGTGCTTCTATGTCAGATCTCGCTCAGTCTAGTCCGTTTAGCGCCGACCCAACGAGCTTAGATGCTTTTTGGATGCCGTTTACTGTCAACCGGCAGTTTAAATCCAAGCCCAGAATGCTGGTAGCAGCTAAGGATATGTATTTTACGACTGATGATGGTCGTCAGCTCCTTGATGGTACAGCAGGATTGTGGTGTGTAAATGCAGGGCACTGTCGAGACAAAATTGTAGCAGCTGTCAGGGATCAGGTAGCGCGGCTGGATTTCGCCCCCACTTTTCAGATGGGACATCCAGGACCATTTGCCTTGGCGGAGCGACTAGTTGCGATGCTGCCAGGCGATCTTAATCATGTTTTCTTTACAAATTCTGGCTCTGAGTCGGTTGATACAGCTCTTAAGCTGGCGATCGCTTATCACAGGGTACGAGGGGAGGGTACCCGTCAGCGCTTGATTGGCAGGGAACGAGGCTACCACGGTGTTGGCTTTGGCGGGATCTCTGTTGGCGGCATTGCCTCTAACCGAAAATTCTTTGGTAGTCTGCTGAATGGAGTAGACCATTTACCCCACACTCATAATCTGGAACACAATGCCTTCACTCGCGGACAGCCTCATTGGGGGGCACATCTTGCCGATGAGCTAGAGCGGCTTGTAGCATTACACGATCCTTCCACCATTGCTGCTGTCATTGTGGAACCAGTAGCTGGCTCAACGGGTGTATTAATTCCACCTCAAGGCTATCTAGAACGCCTCCGAGCCATCTGTGATAAGTACGGTATTCTGCTGATTTTTGACGAGGTGATCACGGGCTTCGGACGGCTGGGAACTGGCTTTGCCACTGAGTACTTTGGGGTCATCCCCGACTTGATAGCTGTAGCAAAGGGGTTAACTAATGGCACAATTCCTATGGGGGCAGTGTTCGCACGTCAGGGGATTTATGATGCTTTTATGAATGCTCCAGACAACGCGATCGAACTGTTCCACGGCTACACATACTCTGGGCATCCAGTTGCCTGTGCCGCAGCAGAAGCTACCTTGGATATTTACAAGGAAGAGGGACTATTTGAACGTGGACGCAGCTTGGCTGGCTACTGGGAGGACGCCGTTCACTCTCTACGCGATCTGCCCCACGTCATCGATCTGCGAAATTTAGGTTTGGTCGCTGGGATCGAACTAGAGCCAATTTCAGGCAAGCCCGGTGTTCGCGCCTTTGACTGTTTTCTCCGCTGTTATGAACGAGGACTGCTAACTCGTACCACAGGTGACATTGTTGCTCTCTCGCCACCGCTAATCGTTCAAAAACATCATATAGACCAAATCTTTGACACCTTGGCCTCTGTACTACGAGAAACTACTTAACTTTAGTTGCTACTCATAATGCGTCCACATCCGCAGAATTTTCACCGTATTCTTAGGCTCAATTACCTCGTACACAAGACGATGCTGAATGTTGATTCGCCGCGAATATGCACCTTCCAAATCCCCCACTAATTTTTCGTAGGGTGGTGGGTTCTGAAACGGATTGAATTGAAGAATATCGAGTAAAGCTTGCGATTTATCTCGTAAGTTACTAGAAGCCAGCTTTTTGGCGTCTTTTTGTGCCTGTTTGGTGTAGACCAAATCCCAACTCACCACTCCAACTCCTGATCGCACTCCTTTATTGGTGTTGCCAATCCTTCCCGAATCGATTCTCGCATTCCTGGGACTGAGAGAAGATACAATATTTCCTGTACCGATGCCCAATCAGCCTCAGACAACAACACTGCATTACCACCCTCTCCCGTAATAACAATGGGTTGATGCGACTCGCTCACTGAATCAATCAAATTCTGCAGCTGCTGTTGAGCTTCATTTACAGGTATCATAATTCTTCACCTGTTTAAATATGTCTTTCTAGATGATGTCCGTTGGTTGCAGACACTCCTTTATTATGAGCGATCTAGTTTCTACTGCTTTAGTCGTTACATAGATAGCCTTCAAGTTACACCCCAACCGACAACTCAGCAGACTAATATCATTTTGGATATTGCCCGCTAGTAAAGAAGAACTAGTGTGGTAGTTCGATTACAGCTGCTATCAGCTTCCAGCAAGGATCGTCACCTTCCCAGTTAGAGGGTCGCCAAGGCATACTTAAGCTTACTGTCCTACTCGTCGCCATGTTCCTGGCAAGAGCGAGAGATTTTCAGACGCGAAGCCAAAGTCCGGTCCTGTCTTAGCGGTAGGAATCTCCAAAACGTCTAACAATGCTGGTTCTGTTCTGCCGATGAGTCTTGCTTCTTTAGGGATACGACCATCAGCCAAGTTAGAGACAGGACGTATCCATTTGTCCGCGATCACATCGATTCCTGCTATGCAGCGCTCTTTACGCTTCCATGAGTTGGCCAAGCAAATAATCTGAGTCATTTTGAGTCATAGGTTCAGAGATGGTGTATTTTTATAGTTCCCAACTTCTGACTCAGATATTCAGCAACCAAACGGCGGTGACAGTGGTGAGGTGTTGGCTCACTGCATAGAAGGCATCCACCATCTAATAAGTCTTGTGAGATTTGCTGCTCAACTTTGCGTTCAGCGATTAATTGTAGGAATTGTTTCTCGTAAGTTTCCCAATCACCACCCTTATTTTTATAGGTGTCCAGAATATCTTTAGTGGGTGCTAATTCTAGAAGATGAACATACTCAATATCGCCGATTCGCCGTAAAAAATATTCTAAGTCTTGTCGCTTAGCGAACCCTGCCAGTTGAGATACGTTGTTGAGTCGTGTATCTATAATCCGCCTGACTCCAGCGCCGATCAAAGTTTCAAAAAAATGCTGGGCACGCTTTTGCGTAAAGCCTATAGTAAATAAATTAACCGAGTTCTTCATGATTACCACTCTCGCGATCTACTTTGTATGCAATCTTATCCCCTTGTCGTCTATAGGCTTCTGCCAAACAATCTTCCTCAGTCTTATCGTTATTATTGCTTCCTTGATCAAGTTCGTCAAAAAATGATAGTTGGTGGTATGCAAGTGTTTCTAGATGAGCTATTCCATGCAGCTTTAAAAGTTTCTTCTCCAATGCTTCATGAGACTCTAATTCGCCATTTGCGAGGATGTGACTAATATTTAATCCGTATGAACGCAGACGTTGGCACACGAGAATTGACCTATGGCAGGTAATTGGGTCTCGCTCTGCACACATGAGAGCAACTTTATAACTCTCTACAC
>CAXUIV010000461.1:0-4430 GCA_964250875.1 uncultured bacterium | reverse complement strand
TGGCTCTATTGATGCAAACAGCAGCAGATGCAGTGGTAAATGCGCCTCATTTTCCAGTGTCTGCCACTCTGGTGTATGTAGTCGGTTTTATTGCAGCGGTGTCAATTGGCTCAGTCGCCTGGTACAACTCCAAGCGTCCCGTTGGCTGGGAAGATAAAGAGCGGCCTGACGTCGTGCCTGAGGTAAAAAAAGAGGAAACTCCAGGTCTGGGTGAGCCAAAGTCTTAAGCATTTTTGTCACTGGAGCCACTAGTTCTGAGACACAACCCAATGCCGATAGAGCTTTTGGATCTGCTTAATCACAGCGCTGTGACTGGCGTGGTCCCCACTGTCTGATTCCAATGACTGTAATTTGGTTAAAAGTTTGGCCTCTTCTGTTGCCACCTCACCATCACTGTAAATCAAGCCACTAATAGCTTGAATGAGATCTTGGCAGGCTGCGGTATCTGGGCGATCGCCCAGATACTCCCTGACCCAAGTGTAGAATTCTGGTTGCTGCACGGATCTAAATTCGTAGAGCAAAGGCTGAATTTCTGGATCTGTAGCTAACTCTTGTGTTTGTGCTATTTGATGGAGATGTTGGCGCTCTTCTGGTTGAATTCTTCCATCAAGCCATGCAGCCCCGATCAAGATCTTCATGAGGTTTTTGGCATTTGTGTCTTTCATTAGCTTGTCCTTCGCTAATACATTCGGCATTTCAAAATTTTAAAGTAGGTGGAGTTATCTCGTTTGAGGTTATAGACTTGGCTCTTGCTCGCGCATTAGCGAAGCGAAGCCGAAGGCGTTAGGCGCAAAGGCGCGAGCCTGTCATCCTGCAACGCCTGACTTTTTTAAACGCACCATGAAGAAGCCATCCATTTGGTGCCGATGTGGCCACACTTTAACCCAACCCTGGGGTGTCGCAAAGGCAGCAGGAGGAGAATCGACTGGCGGTTCAATGCTCCAGTTGGGGTGATGGTGAAGAAACGATTGAATCACTGCTTCATTTTCTAATGGGTGCAAGGTGCAGGTAGCGTAAACTAGAATGCCTCCAGGTTTGACCCAGGTAGATGTGTGCTGTAAGAGTTCCGCTTGGAGTACTGACAGTTCGCGGACTGATCCGGGTGTTTGTCGCCAACGGGCATCGGCGTGGCGGTGCAGGGTTCCCAAACCAGAACAAGGTACGTCTAGCAAGACGCGATCAGCGGAATTTTTAAACTGAGAGAGGTTACGACTATCGCCAACGCAAATTTGAATTGACTGCAACTGTAGCCGCTTGGTGTTCTCTTGCAGTTTTCTCAGTCGGGAGGCAGCGCGATCGCACGCCCATACTGTACCTTCTCCCATTAATTCTGCGATGTGTGTTGTCTTGCCTCCTGGAGCGGCACAAGCATCAACTATGACCTCATTGGGTTGTGGGTTAAGTAGATGGGCTACGAGTTGGGCACTACTGTCTTGAACTGTCCACCAGCCTTTGTCAAAACCGGGTAGCTGTTGAATTGGCCCTGTACTACCAATTAATCTTAAAGCTTCGGGTAGATGGGGTACACGTCGGACGAGGACGCCTCCTGATTGCAGTGCCGCCTCAACTTCCTCTATGTCTGTACGAAGGCGATTCACTCGCAGGTCAATAACTGGAGATTGATTCATCCATTCACAAAGCTGTTCCGTTTCTGCCATTCCCAGCTGTTCCAACCACAGTTCCACAATCCAGTTTGGATAACTGTGTAGAATGCCTAGTCTCTCAACTGGCTCTGCTGGCAGTTGCAGAGGATCGGTAACAGGATGAACTGATGACTCCTCATCTTGCCTCTTCGATCCTAGACGGATGTACTGCCGCAGTAAGCCATTAACAAACCCGGCTAGTCCCGGAAACCCGTTTTCTTTGGCTAGTTGCACAGTTGTATTGACAGCCGCTGAAGCCGGAATCCGCTCTTGATATCGCAACTGGTACAGACCGAGGTGGAGGATGGTGCGAAGGTCGGGGGGCTGTTGATTTGCTGCTTTTTGAGCAAGCTGGTCAATTAAAGCATCCAGCGATCGCTGTCTTCTGACGCTGCCGTAAACCAATTCTGTGACGAGTCGCCGATCGACTGCGCTTAGGGTAGCCCCACGTAGCGCTTTGTCTAGGGCAGCATCAGCATAAGCCCCTTGGTGAACTGCACGGAGGGATACGAAGGCAAGCTGACGAGGGTTTTGCATGCAGGTTAGGTTAAGACTTGAACCGCCCGCAACCTGTTGACAACGCGGTCAAGTCCGACTGAATGAGAGGCTTTGAAGAGTAAGCGATCGCCCGGCTGCACAAAGGTTTTTAACTCTTCGACCAAAGCGGTAGGAGTTGAAAAGCACTTTAAAGGAATACCATCTGCACCAGTGGCAATCGCTGCTGCGTTTGGATCGTCAACCAAAACGAGCAGAGCATCGAGCTGCAACTGCCGCGCTGTGACGCCCACTTGCCGATGGAATTCGGCTGAGCGATCGCCCAATTCCTTCATTGCGCCCAAAACCGCAATCCGTCGCTTGCCCGGAGTTTCTTGCAGCAACTGGAGCGAGGCTATCATTGATTCTAGCCCTGCATTGTAGGTTTCATCCAGAACCACCACATCATTGGGCAACTCGTAGCGCTGTGATCGCCCAGCAGGCAAGTTAACAGTTAAGCCAGCGGTTAGAAACGACCAATCGATCTGAAGAACCTTGGCGACGGCGAGGGCTGCCATGAAATTAGACGCATTGTGACGACCTGGTAGAGGTAGAGGTAAATGTACGCCCTCCACGTATAGAGTTTGACCAGTCAACTGGCCTTGTAGATCGCCCCCTTCCAAACCATAGGTAATAGTTTGCCCTTGCCAAACCGTCGCGGCGGTTTCAATCAATCTGCGGTTGTCGTGGTTAAGCACCGCAACGCCGTTGGGAGGCATATTCGCCAGTAACTCACACTTAGCTTTAGCGATCGCCTCTTCTGAACCTAGCCGTTCAATATGCGCTGTTCCAACGTTTGTGATGACAGCAATTGTCGGCTGAGCTATCTGCGTCAATAGAGCAATTTCACCACTCGCCCGCATCGCCATTTCAACCACAGCAAAGTCATGTGCCCCCAGTTCTAACAGAGTTTTGGGCACTCCGATTTCATTGTTGTGGTTGGCATAGGTTTTGAGTACACGCCCCTGCGTTGCGAGTACTGCTGCAATGAGTTCCTTGGTTGTGGTTTTACCCACAGATCCAGTGACAGCGATGATGGGGATCGTAAACTGTCCGCGCCACCATCTTGCAATTTTTTGGTACGCCTGTAGAGTGTCCTTCACCTGCAATTGCGGCACTTCCGACAATGGGATATCCGTGATAGCCGCGATCGCTCCTCTCTCTATTGCCACTGAGACAAATTCATGTCCATCAAACTTCTCACCGCGCAGCGCTAGGAACACTTCACCCGGCTGCACTCTACGGCTATCAGTCGTTACACCCGCTGCCTGTGATGTTAAAGCTGTATCGGATATGTTGAGGGGTTTGGCATCTAGAACCTGAGCCAGTTTATTTAGAGCGGCACAAAAGGGCATGTTGCGCATCTGGAAAAGATGGGGAGATGGGGAGGAAAGAATGTGAACCTAACTTTATCACTCTGCCAACTTCCTAATATCTCACGGGAAGCGATACAAAACAGAAGAATCTATCCACCCATGCCCCTTCGCCTTTCCCCATCACTCCCGTTGCCAAGGTAACAAAGTCGTCCCTACTATCTCATACCCGTCCAAAGCATTAACAGGTAATACGGCTGCTTTAGCCTCGTCACTCAGCAGCAGCTTACCTTCGCCATCAGCACTAAAGTCTCCTCCTGGTAGAAATCCCTCACCGATTAGACGCTTAGAGACAGCAACTCCAGTAATGCTTCTAATTTCCTGCATGACATCTGGAGGGATCAGGTTTTCTATGGTCCAGAAGACTGATTCGATGTCAAACCAAATCAAACGCTCGATGCTTGCAAGCATCAAACTCGCTACCGCTTCAAGCGTGAACTGGCTTTTTAGATAACCAATCAGGTCTTTCCCAATCTGTAAGTTACGGGTCATCATTGCCCTAGCCATCTTGGAGATTTCTAGCTCTAACTGTAGGGGATTTATACCTGACATGTGGGTTCCTTGACCGAAATGGCAATCCAGTTCAGCCAAGTATAATCTAAGGTAGGAAAAAATGTATCTAAAGGATGATGTAAATAATTCTTTCCATTGTAGTTTGTAGCGAAAAATACTAATGAGGATTGATAAGTGGTAGTTCTTGTTAAGTAGCTGCTAATCAATGAAGTAATCTGACAGCAGCTCACGCGGCTCTCCCGGCTCTATGGTGTTAAGTCAAACTTATGCTTCAGACGAGATGCTTGCAGAGCTTGGATTTCCTATGCCCTATGCCCTATGCCCCATGCCCTGATCCCAGGGTTTCCACCACAAATCCGGGAGAGCC
>CAXUIV010000460.1:0-4433 GCA_964250875.1 uncultured bacterium | reverse complement strand
CCAGACAGTCGATCCTGCAAGCCTTATCTGTAGCCGGACTTTAGAGAATTGGTATTACTATGCAAAAACGCAAACTTGGAAAAAGCAACTTAGAAGTATCAGCGATCGGGCTTGGCTGTATGGGAATGAGCTTTTCCTACGGTCCACCCAAAGACAAGCAGGAGATGACCGCCCTTCTCGGGGCTGCCGTCGATCTCGGTATCACATTCTTTGACACTGCCGAGGTCTACGGTCCGTTCATAAACGAAGAGCTTGTGGGGGAAGCCCTGGCTCCCTTTCGCGGACAAGTAATGATCGCCACCAAATTCGGGTTCGACCTGAATCCTAATCTTGATCCTCGCGGGATGACGGGTTCTCCCGGACTGAATAGCCGTCCGGAACACATCAAGCAGGCTGTAGAGGGATCGCTTAAGCGGCTCAAGGTCGAGACAATCGACCTGCTCTATCAGCATCGGGTTGACCCAAACGTGCCGATTGAAGACGTGGCAGGAGCGGTGAAGGACTTGATTCAGGAAGGGAAGGTGAAGCACTTTGGACTCTCTGAGGCAGGCGTACAAACGATCCGTCGCGCACACGCCGTTCAGCCCGTGGCGGCACTCCAGAGCGAATACTCGCTGTGGTGGAGAAAGCCTGAAGCGGAAGTGATCCCGACCCTCGAAGAACTCGGAATTGGTTTGGTTCCATACAGTCCGCTTGGTAGGGGCTTCCTCACAGGCAAGATCGACGAAACCGCTACCTTCGACAGTTCCGACTTCCGCAGCACCCTGCCTCGCTTCACGCCGGAGGCGCTCAAGTCGAATCAAGCGCTGATTGATCTGCTCGGCAGCATCGCAGAACGGCAGCAGGCGACCCCGGCACAGATTGCGCTCTCCTGGCTACTTGCCCAGAAGCCGTGGATTGTTCCAATCCCAGGCACTACAAAGCTGCATCGCTTGGACGAGAACATTAGGGCAGTCTCATTCGAACTCACGTCCGACGATCTGCGTGACATTGATGACGCTGCGTCAAAGATCACAGTCCAAGGGGCTAGATACCCCGAAAAGCTGGAGCAAATGACGGGTCGCTGAGTGGCGAAAGGTTAAGGGTTTTACACAGTTTTGGTATAGCGAAGTTGCAGCAAGCGCTCTCTATACGCCATGCATTCCTCCCTACCGCTGCAACCCACGCGAAATGAGGTACAGCCGTTAAGAGCGGCTGCGGTATTGATATCATAGATGCCTCCAGTTTCTGGGGGATAGTTTGTAATCGCCCTTCAGTTTTCCAGGCGGGAGGGCGATTACTTTTGGAAAAAGGGCAGTTAGGCGCAAAGCGATGAACGTGAATTTGCCATTGATCTTGGGGTAAACCTTCGTTGATTTGGCCTAAAAAGTTTTGAACAACACGGGAACGATCGTAAGAAGCACCATCCCAAAAAATCAGTGATTTTTGGTCGGGAGATTGAGCTAACAAATAGCGCAGATAATCAACTGTATTGTCTGAGTTACCAGCGTCATATGCTTGCAGCAGTAACTTGCCGTCCAGGTAGTCAACAGGGATTGTAGTAGGTCTGCTTATCGCGGTTCACCACAGGAACGGCGCTGATGGGTGACATGATACCTGTTTACAGGCCACAATGGGATGGTCTAAAAATCATCATAAGCAAATTCACTGGAGACCGAGAGTCTAGCCTAAACAGCGCTTTTAGTTGCAAAAGATGCTATCGTACGTAATATAAGGTATAAATTAATGCAATCTATTGGTAAGCCAATCAAGTTCGGAACAGACGGCTGGCGTGGTGTAATCGCTGACGATTTTACGTTTGAGCGCCTAGCTCTGGTAGCGAAAGTCGCCGCCCATGTCTTAGCACAAACCTATGGTGAAACTGTAGGTAACAACACAATAGTTGTGGGTCACGATCGCCGCTTTATGGCGGAAGATTTTGCGCGAACAGCGGCAGAGACGGTGAGAGCAGCAGGGTTTAACGTGCTACTCACCGAAGACTTTGCTCCAACTCCGGCTTTTAGCTGGGCAGTCAAGCAACACAACGCCTTAGGCGGGTTAGTGATCACGGCTAGTCATAATCCAGGTAACTATTTAGGCTTAAAAGTCAAGGGACCGTTTGGTGGGTCAGTGCCTCCAGAAATCACTCAGAAGATTGAAGCTTTACTCGCTGATGTTCCACCACCAGTCGCTCAACCTGGCACTTTAGAAATGTTCAATCCGTGGCCTAGCTACTGTGATGGGTTGCGCCAAAAAGTAGATATCGCTCAAATTCGAGACGCAATCACTTCAGGAAAACTAACGGTTTTTGTAGATGTGATGCATGGTGCTGCTGCTGGAGGATTCCAGCAGTTGCTGGGAGTGCCAGTGCGAGAGATCAATAGCAATCGTGACCCTTTGTTTGGCGGTGGTGCGCCGGAACCACTACCCCGCTATCTCTCCCAACTGTTCCAAGTCATGCAGACTCATCGAGATACAGATAGTTCGGCAATGTCAGTAGGAATAGTGTTTGACGGTGACAGCGATCGCGTGGCGGCTGTTGATAGCCAAGGAAACTTCATGAGTTCTCAAGGTTTGATCCCGATATTGATCGATCACTTGGCAGTACAGCGCGGATTCACAGGCGAAATCGTTAAAACCGTTAGTGGTTCTGACTTGATTCCTCGCGTTGCAGCTTTGCATCACCTATCAGTATTTGAGACACCAGTTGGTTATAAGTACATCGCCGACCGCATGTTAGAGGCTCATGTGTTACTTGGCGGTGAGGAATCAGGGGGGATCGGTTACGGTACTCATATTCCAGAACGAGATGCTCTGTTGTCTGCCTTGTACGTCTTAGAGGCAATTACACAATCTGGATTGGATCTAGCTGACTTGTATCAGCGCCTACAGGAAAAAACTGGCTTCGCCTCTGCCTATGACCGGATCGATTTACCCCTCGCCAGTATGGACGTGCGATCGCGTCTCTTGACTCAGTTGCAAAGCCATCCTTTAACTGAGATTGCTGGTCAGCCAGTGGTAGATTGCCTTACCATTGATGGCTATAAGTTCCGTTTAGCCAACGATAGCTGGTTGATGATTCGCTTTAGCGGCACTGAACCAGTTTTGCGACTATACTGCGAAGCTGCCACCTTAGAGCAGGTTCATCAAACATTGGATTGGACGAAAAATTGGGCACAAGGGTTTTAGATGAGAGTTTTGAGTTTTGAGTTTTGAGTTAAATTTAAAACTTAAAACTCAAAATTTTTTCCTCTTAGTTCCCAGTTCCGGATTAAGTGAGCGGCCATTCTTAAAATGAATTCAAAATCTGAAGCGCTCGATAACGAGCGTCAACATCCAAATCAAAACCCAAAATTGCTTGTGGTTGCCACTAGTAATTCAGGTAAGCTGAGAGAGATGCAGGCTTACCTGGCTAATCTAGATTGGGAATTAAGGTTAAAGCCAGCTGAACTGGAGATTGAGGAGACAGGCGACACCTTTGCCGCCAACGCCTACCTCAAGGCATCTGAAATCGCGCAGGCAACTGGAAACTGGGCGATCGCCGATGATTCCGGTCTGCAAGTTGACGCCCTCAATGACGCCCCTGGCATCTACTCCGCCCGCTATGGCAAGACGGACACAGAGCGCATCTCGCGGCTATTGCGAGAACTGGGTGACTCACCAAACCGCAAAGCTAGATTTGTCTGCGCCGTTGTGGTTGCCAGTCCCGATGGTGCAGTCCAAGCAAGCTCAGAAGGGATTTGCCAGGGAGAAATACTCCACGCGCCCCGTGGCAGTGGCGGCTTTGGTTATGACCCAATTTTTTTCGTACCAGCTCAGCAAATGACTTTTGCTGAAATGGCACCAGAGTTAAAGCACGAAATCAGCCATCGCGGTCAAGCTTTCCATGCCTTACTTCCCCAGCTACAAAAGTTCTGAGTTTTGAGTTTTGAATTAGAAACCTTGAGCTTTGTACCTTCTAGCCTCATATGTTGCACTGTAACCTAAGGAAGCACCTTAATCAAATGGTCCCTAAGCTGAGCTTGGGAACAAGTGTAAAGTATGGGCTGTGATTCAACTCAAAACTCAAAACTCAAAACTTCTTCAAACCGCTTCCATATTCTTTTCCCCGGTACGAATCCGGATTATTTGTTCAACAGGCGTGATGAAGATTTTGCCATCACCAATCTCGCCCGTGCGGGCAGCAGCAATGACTTTGTCCACTACCATATCAACCTGGTTATCCTCAACCACAATTTCCACTTTGAGCTTTTGCAAGAACTCAACAGTGTACTCGGAACCACGGTAGCGTTCGGTCTGACCCTTCTGTCGTCCAAATCCTCTGACCTCTGAGACAGTCATACCGACAATGCCAGCATTGACTAAAGCGATTTTGACTTCGTCAAGTTTAAAGGGCCGGATAATCGCTTCAACTTTTTTCAACTTTTGATCTCCTTGCTACTATTCGCTTCGAT
>CAXUIV010000459.1:2300-4446 GCA_964250875.1 uncultured bacterium | reverse complement strand
CCAATGGCACCTTCATGTTCCAGCGCAAGATTAACTAATGAGGTCATAATGAAACGTTTTTATCTCGCTGTAGGACTAACTGCTGCGGTTGCCCTATCGCCTTTGGGCAGCACATCTCTACGAAGTGTATTTAATGCTGAGACATTAGCTGGAGTAGCCCATCAGCCTCAGGTGCAGTTGCGGTTGGCGGCCCAAAAGCAGGTTGTGCAGACCGACCCAACGGGCAAAGAAAAGGTGACTTGGGAAGCCTTGACAGATGGCACCCTAGTGCAACCAGGAGATGTCATTCAATACACTATCAACGGTGCGAATGGAGGCGATCGCCCAGCGAGCAATCTGAGCGTGGTTCAACCGATTCCTAAAGGCACAGAGTACCGTCTGAACTCAGCTAACGGCAATAGCAACAACGGGATACAGGTCACCTACAGCATTGACAACGGCAGAAACTTTGTCACCACTCCGACGATCACTGTCGTGCTGCCTGATGGCAAGACTGAAACTCGACCAGCACCCGCCACAGCTTATACGAATGTCCGCTGGACCTTTGGCAAACCTCTCAATCCTGGTGCCAAAGCGTTGGCAGCATATCAGGTGAAGGTACGGGAATAACACATTTACCTGTAGAGGCGACCCGGCGGGTCGCTCCTACTAAGGGTGCGGTCGCAAACATGAATTCAATTGATATTAAATCGTCTAACTTTTGGTCTCGACTGTTGGCAGTAGCTGCTTTAGTGAGCAGTTCCTTCCGATTAGCAACGCCTGTTACTGCTCAAACCCAGCCACAGCAGGTCGGGTCAATCGTTAACCAAGCCACTTATACCTATAGTGACTCGGTTCATCCACCGTTGAAAGGCAGTACCAATCAGCTCAGCAGTAGCTACCAACTGCTCGATCCCAAGGGGCAGATTACAGGCTGCGCTGGAGAAACTCTACCCGATTATCGGGGGTTTTCTATTGGCCTGTACGAGGCTAATCCCAACGATCCAACAGGAACGGAAGTTAGCCAACTTGTACCGCTGACTCAAATCAGCTTAGCCTCTTCTGAAGGTTTTGCTGCCGTCCAGCCCAACACTGAAAACAGCAACCCCTTCTTTCTTTCAAGCGGTGAGCAGGGTGCGTACAGCTTCCAGCTTGATGCCCGACGCGGTCAGCTAGACCCAGGTAAAACTTACATTCTGCTGGTCAATCCTGCTCCCAGTTCAGTCTACAGCCAGCGACGGATTCGCTTGGTCATGGGTACGCATAACGCCAACACCCTTACCTATACGGCTACTTCTCTAGATGGGCGACCTATCAGCGTCACCGACGGTCGCACTTCTGTAGACGGCACCATCCGAATTCAGAATACTGCTCAACTAGGGCTGGAAGCTGCCTTAAATTTGCAGGCAAGCATCTGTCAAGCCCAAGAAATTCAGATTGTGAAAACGGGCGATCGCGCTACTGCCGAACCGGGAGATACGGTTATCTATCGCCTGTCGCTCAAGAATCTGGCTAGTGCGTCTGTCACCAACCTTGTCGTTACCGACACCTTGCCCCTGGGATTCAATTTCTCGCCCAGTTCTGTTCGAGGTGAATTAGCCGGAACTCCAGTCCCGATCACGGCGACGCACAGTGGTTCAACAGTCACCTTTTCCATAAATGGAGTCCTCCCGCCCAACACTGGTAATCAAAGCCAGGTGATAAACATTGCCTACGCAGCTTTGCTGACTCCTGATGCCCTCCGGGGGTCAGGAGAGAACAGTGCGATCGTCCAGGGAGTGCGTACCGACAATCTCCAGGCGGTAAAGGATGGACCCGCAACTCAGCGGTTGCGGCTGAATAACGGCATTCTGTCAGACTGCGGCACCATCATCGGTCGAGTGTTTGTTGATAAAAACTTTGACGGTGAGCAGCAGTCAGGAGAGCCAGGAGTTCCCAACGCGGTGATTTTTCTAGATGACGGCACCCGTATTACTACTGACGCCAAAGGCATGTTCTCACTTGCAAATGTCATTTCTGGTTATCGGACTGGGGTCCTTGACCTCAGTTCAATACCGGGCTACAGCCTCGCTCCCAATGAACGTTTTAGAGAGCGGAACGGCCAATCTCGCTTGGTGCATTTAGAACCAGGAGGTTTGGTGCGGATGAATTTCGCTGTCACCCCGAC
>CAXUIV010000459.1:0-2200 GCA_964250875.1 uncultured bacterium | reverse complement strand
CTGCCTCCTGATCGCAATAATTCTACCCGGCTGGACGTGCGCTCAGCTGTTTTTGCTACAGGTCGGATCGGCAGTTGGTTGTTCACTGGAGCTTACAACAGCGATCGCCGTCTGAACCAAACCTGCGATGGCGTCACTCGTCTGTTTCGAGACACCCAGTTTTGTGATCAGAACTACCCGGTTTATGGCGATAGTTCCACGTCACAAGTTCTTACTCCCTCCGCCGACAGTGTTTATGCCCGTCTAGAGCGCACTTCCCCAGTTAAGAATGCTGGAACCGATTACTTTATGTGGGGGGATTACAGCACCGAAGAGTTTGCCAGACGCTCTCAGCAATACAGTGCCACGAGTCGCCAACTGCACGGCTTTAAGGCCAATTACAACCTGGGCGATTTACAAATCGCGGCGTTCTACGGCAACAACGTTCAGGGTTTCCAGCGAGACACGCTCGCGCCCGACGGCACGAGTGGGTACTACTTTCTCTCCCATCGCCTGCTGGTACCTGGTAGTGAAGATGTGGCGATCGAGTTAGAGGAACTAGGCCGTCCCGGCACGGTGATTGATCGCCAAAAACTCAGCCGTGGGTCCGACTATGAGATTGATTATGACCGTGGCACTCTATTATTTCACCGTCCAATTCTGCGGACAGATGTAGATCCGAATGGACTGGTGTTAGTGCGGCGGATTGTCACCACTTATCAATTTGAAACCAAAGACAGCAGTGCCAATATCTACGCTGGCAGAGTGCAATACAACTTAGCGCGAACACCCAACCGAGAAAGCTGGTTAGGGGCAACCTACCTGCGAGAAAACCAGGGGCTGCGTCACTTTGAACTCTACGGTACTGATGCTCTAGTCTCTTTAGGGACGAATGCTCATCTGATCGGCGAGTATGCCCATTCACAGAACATTTCTGACTTTTTGGGTGCTGTTGGTGGTTCTGCCTATCGTTTGGAAGCTGAAGGGGAAGTGATCAAGGACATTTCTGGTCACGCCTATTTCCGTTCTACCGATCCAGGCTTTGCTAATGACGCTACCACCAGTTTTGTCCCCGGACAAACTCGCTATGGAACTCAGATTACCGCTCGTCTCTCCTCAGCCACGACTGCTCAGTTGCAGTATGACCGTGAGAATAACTTCGGCGTTGCTCCCAAACCTCTAAACACCTTTGAAGACCTGTTTCAACCCGGTTTAGAAGCGACTCCTGGTAGCAAGGTCGATAATTCACTCACCACGGTTTCAGCCGGAGTGCAACAACAGATTGGCAAAGCAAGCCTAGGTGTGGATTGGATCAATCGCCATCGAGAAGACCACCTCGCTATCAGTGCCAACAGCACTTCTAGTCAGTTGCGATCGCGCCTCTCTTTTCCCCTGACGAGTAACCTCACCTTTCAGGCTCAAAATGAATACAATCTCTCGCGTCGGAGTGACCCTGTTTACCCAAACCGCACTCTCTTTGGGCTGGACTGGGCAGTGTATCCCGGTATTGATGTTCGTCTCAGCCATCAATTCTTCTCTGGCGGACAGTTTGCCGGTAACTCCATCACAAGTTTGGACACAGTTGCGGAACACAAATTCAATGACAACACTAGTGTCCACGGACGTTACTCTGTGCTGAATGGAGTGAATGGCATGACGGGTCAAGGAGCTGTTGGTCTTGACCATCGTTGGGCGATCGCTCCTGGATTGGGACTTAACCTGGCCTACGAACACGTCTTTGGCAATACTTTCATCCGCACTGGAGCCGGAAAGCAGTTTGCTCAACCCTTCGCCGTCGGTCAAGCAGCTTCAGCCTTGGGACTCCAGGGCGGTGATAGCTACAGCGTTGGTTTGGAGTACACTGCCAATCCCGACTTCAAAGCCAGTGCCCGATATGAACACCTGAGTTCCGCCGGTGGTGACAACACAGTCATTACAGCTGCTGTCACGGGTAAAGTGTCTCCAACTCTCACAGCTTTAGTCCGCTACCAGCAAGCTAACTCTGCTAACCAGAGGCTCATTGGTCTAGCGGACACCGCCGATCTCAAGCTGGGCTTAGCCTACCGCGATCCTAATAACGATCGATTCAACGCCCTACTGCGTTATGAGTATCGCCAAAATCCAGCTACTATTCCCGACAGCATTCTGCTGGGCAGTGGCAGCGGATCTAAAGACCAGACCTTTGCCCTAGAAGCCATTTATGCTCCTAGCTGGCAGTGGG
>CAXUIV010000458.1:0-4453 GCA_964250875.1 uncultured bacterium | reverse complement strand
AAGACAATCCAGCCAGCTCAGCCGACCAAACCCTTTGGACCGAGATTCTGCCAGACTCCCAACTGCTATTTAACTTTCAGCCCCAGCCAGTCGCCCTAGACTTTAACCGCTATCCCTATCCTTTCTTTGACAACCTCAGCCTAGAAACAAATCACATTGCCTACCTACTGCCGACTCAGACGAGTGAGTCCTGGCTCACAGCCGCATCTCGCCTCCAAGCCTCCTTGGGTAGACTGGCCGACTTCCGCCCCGTAGACACCCGCTTACTCACAGGCGTTAACCAGGTGCAGCCAGCCGAACGACTGATCATCATCGGCACACCAGCAGAGCAACCTGCCCTAAGACAGCTGAAGCTGCCCTTTGGCATCGCTGGCAACACCGTTCTCGCAGGCGATCGCACACCCCTACCCGACGACGTCGGCGTCTTAATGTTGACAACGACCAAAAGCGACGGCGTCCCGGTACTCGTAGCCACAGGCAACGGCGCTGAGGGCGTTGCCAAAGCGGTACAGGCTTTGGTCCAGTCCCAAGACCGCCAGCTGGGTACAGGTGAGGCAATGTTAGTCCCCAAATTAACAGACGTGCCAACGCCATCAGCCCGTGCTTGGCCAAGCTATCTGCCAGAGCAAAACTCCTTTCAACTGAGCGACCTAAAAACCGATAAAGATAAACCGTTTACAGATGTAACCGTGCGTGGTTCAGGCGCGCCACCAGTAGAGTTTGACTTCCGCGCTCTGCCTGACGATCGGTTCACACGAGGAAGTTCCATGAGCCTGCACTACAGCTATGGGCCTCAAATCAACCCCAGAACCTCCGCTGTCAACGTGTCCGTTGATGGAGTCTTCATCGGTGGCGATCGCCTCACCTCAGAGTCAGGAGAAAGCCATAAAACCCTCAACGTCAACCTGCCAGAGAACCTCATCCAGCCCACATCCAAGCTCCAGGTTTCCTTCCTGATGAACTCCAGAGAACCAGCCGACACCTGTGGTCAGACAAGCGACCAACAGCTGGTAGGAACCGTGCATGCCGACACAAGCTTTCATCTCAACCGCGAAACCTCCGTTCAGCTACCAGATCTGAAGCTACTGCAAGTCGGTTTTCCCTTTGATGCTCCCCAGGACCTCTCCAACACAGCCATTGTCGTGCCCGACTCCCCCTCAACCACAGAACTGATGACCCTTATGCAGTTGAGTGAGAGACTAGGACGGCTGAGTCGGGCAGACTCCGTCAGCCTAGATGTATACATGGGCAACAGTTTCCCCGACTCAGCGCACGCCAAAAATCTAGTAGGAATTGGCACAAGAGCAAAATTTCCCCTGCCGAAAGCCTTGGACAGCGATGGCTTCAAACTGAGCGACGTCTTCTCGCGTTCTTGGGGTGGAGGTGCCGTTCAAACCCTGCCTGACAACCAGGGACTCATCAAGGAAACAATATCTCCCTGGAACGGCGATCGCGTACTCCTAGCCTTAAGCGCTCAAACCGACAGTGGTTTAGACCGAGTGAGACAGGTGCTGAAAGTAGACTCAGCATTCTTACAACTCCAGCAAGACACAGCGCTGATCTCCGCCAGCGACGAAGACCCCACCTCCGACTCAGACTACGACCTCAAGTTTTTGCATTCTGAGGAGCAGCACCGCCTTGAGCATACCAATCCCCTCAGTAGAGCCTCCCACCTCCTCCAAGATCACTGGTTCTTATTACCCCTAGGCATGTTTGGAATGGCAATACTGCTCTACGGTATTGCTCAACTGTACATCAAGCGCCTTACAGTCCAGGATAAACACTAAATGTCCTTATTCAGCTCTCGGCGGCCTCCACGTCGTCACCCCTCGCCATCTTGGCTGGTCGATCCCCTACCCCAGTTTTTTGACCGGGGCCTACGAAGAGTGCGATCCAGCTACTTGAAATTGTTCATTGTGCTGCTGCTGGTCCTGTCTATCCCTCTCATCGTCACGCCGCTGAAGATTTGGCAGCAGGGCATGGTTGCTCTGATGCTCGTCATAACTAGTCAGATCGTCGTGCGAGCCGAGGAAGCCGCTACAGAGACAGAGCAGCAGGCCAGCATCATTCCTAAAAGCGAGTACTTTCACCTGTTCATGGTGTGGCTGAGCGTGGTGACAACCCTACGCTACCTCTACTACCGCACAAGCTACACCCTGAACTTCGACACCTGGATCAACGGCATCAGCTGCCTGTTGCTGTATGGAGCAGAACTCTACGCCGTATTGACTCTGTTCCTCTCCTTCTTTCAAACCCTGAAAATCAAAGAGCGTCAGGCAGTTGATCTCTCAAACCTGCCTCAGAACCAGTGGTTTAAGGTCGATATCTACATCCCGACCTACAACGAAGATATTGAGATCGTCCGCAAGACAGCGTTGGGAGCGATCGCCATCGACTATCCAGCAGACAAAAAACGAGTTTACGTCCTTGATGACGGTCGCAAATTCCCCGAACGTCGGGAGCAGTTACGCCAGATGTGCCAAGACCTCGGCTGCACACTCTTAACACGGCCCAGTAACGAGCATGCCAAGGCTGGTAACATCAACACCGCCTTGCAACAGACGGATGGCGAGTTGATCCTGATCCTCGACTGCGACCACATTCCCACACGGCAGTTTCTTCAGCACACAGTGGGTTTTTTCTTCAACCCCAAAGTATCGTTCGTGCAAACTCCCCACTGGTTTTATAACCCAGACCCCTTCGAGCGTAACCTGCTAACCTCCGGTAGAGTTCCGGTAGGCAATGAACTGTTTTACAAGGTATTACAAAAAGGCAATGACTTTTGGAATGCTGCCTTTTTCTGCGGTTCAGCGGCTGTGGTCCGTAGAACACATCTGCTTGAAGTTGAGGGAATTGCTGTTGAAACCGTTACTGAGGATTGTCATACCGCTCTACGTTTGCACTCCTTGGGCTACGAGTCGGTGTATTACGACAAAATTATGATTGCGGGCTTAGCCCCAGAGAAATTCTCCGCCTACATTGGTCAGCAAGTCCGGTGGGCGCGGGGAATGGCGCAGATTTTGCGGCTAGAGAATCCCATGTTCAACTGGAAGCTAAACCTGACCATTCCGCAGCGGATCTGTTATTTGAGTGCGACTTCGCACTTTTTCTACGGCTTTCCTCGGCTGATGTATGCGATCGCTCCCACCTTGTTCTTACTATTTGGAATTAACCCGATTCAGGGTTTGGGATTAGAAACTTTAGCTTACGCCCTCCCCCACCTTGTACTTGGTCTGAGTACCAACTACATCACTTACAAGCACGTCCGGTTTTCTTTTTGGAACGAGGTGTTTGAATTTGTGTTGGCTTTTCAGACTGGGTATGTCACCTTGATGGCGCTCATCAACCCCAAGCTGGGTAAGTTTAATGTCACCGACAAAGGGCAGGTGGTGACCAAACGCAGCTTTGACTGGGAGTCAGCACGAGGTCTGTTGGTAGTAGTGGCACTTGTCGCTGCTTCCTTACTCGCTGTCCCCTTTTGGCTGCTGCTGCGTCCAGAGGACAGTCAGGCAGTGCTAGTTAATGCCCTATGGTGCGTTTTTAACCTGGTTCTGCTAATGGCTGCCCTGCTTGTTGCCTTCGAGCAGCCCCAGCTACGGCGGACGCATCGCTTAGACCGTCGTCTTACCGCAAGGATCCGTGGTTCTGGTCAAACCTGGACCGGCAGAACAGTTGATGTTTCAGAAACCGGCGCTCGGATTACGTTAGATACCTTAGCTAACTTACCAGATGAAGTGGAAGTTGAACTGGTGGGCGATTACGGGAGGCGGGCTTTCCTCGATGCCCGGATCATCCGAGAACCATCGGTTAGTGAAACTCAAACTCACTTGGTGATGGAGTTTACAAATCCCAATCGTACAGAGATGGATGATCTAGCCCTGGTTCTCTATTCCGATGTGGAGGAGTGGTATTCCCAGAAGCGTGAGTTTGTAGATCGGCCACTCGCTTCCTGGCGGTTCCTGGCTAACAGTCTAGTTCGCTCTTTGCGGGATCCTCAAGCAGAGAAGGGATCATCGCTTCAGGTACGTAAACACATCTCAGCCACCGCTCAGCTTTACTGGGAAGGTCATTTCTATCCTGGGGAGGCTACGGAACTGGGAGGATCGAGCTTAAGGCTGGAATTAGACAGCAATGCGACATCTGCTGCCAAGCGGTTGGAACAACGCGAGTTGGAAAAGATGCAGCAAGAAAAGCCAACGGTTGGTTTGCTGTTGAGTCAGCAAGCAACAGATCCACTTCCGGTCCGCCTTTTAGCTCAGATATCAGCAGTAGAAGTCTTACCCCCTATCTCAGAAAGCGACGGTTTGGGCCGCATCGCGCTTGAGCTAAAATTCCCAGAGCAGTTCAAGCAGCAGCAAGGAGCGAGAATTAAACAGCTTTTGAGAGAACTTTAGGGGAAGGCGAAGGGGAAAAGGCGAAAGGCGAAAGGCGAAAGGCGAAGGGCGAAGGGCAA
>CAXUIV010000457.1:0-4455 GCA_964250875.1 uncultured bacterium | reverse complement strand
ATGACTTCTGTAGAGCGATCGCGTAGTGGGGCACCACTAATTCCACCAGCTTCTTTATGGACGTCGAGCGGTAGCATTTTCCCTTCAGCAACACTGCCTGCGGAATGCCGACGCCAAGAAGCGACTCCAGTAGGCTGGATCAATTTAGTTTTCAGACCGTCGCGGCTGACTGTTGTGTTTGTGGCGATGATGCCAGCCATCCCGTAGGTTTGCGAAATGGCAAGAATGTCCGCGATCGCTTCCCAACCCAAATCTGGTGCAATTTTCACGAAGACAGGTTTTTGTCCCTGATTCTCCTGCTGCAAGGCATCTAAGATCGCACATAGTTGAGTAGCCTCTTGGAGCGATCGCAGTCCTGGTGTGTTGGGCGAAGAGACATTAACGACAACATAGTCTGCCCAATCTTTTAACAAGTGGAAGCTGCCGAGGTAGTCTGCTGCCGCTGCTTCCAAGGGTGCGACTTTAGACTTTCCCAGATTGATCCCGATTGGAATCGGTCGAATTTCTCTATCCTGATTCGCTAGCCGTGCTGCCATCGCTGCTGCCCCGCCGTTGTTAAAACCCATGCGGTTCAAGGCAGCTTTGTCTAGCGGTAAGCGAAACAAACGAGGACGCGGGTTCCCAGGTTGAGGGTGAAGGGTTACAGTACCTAGCTCTGCAAAGCCGAAACCAAGACTTGACCAGAGAGGTCCAGCAACACCATCTTTGTCAAACCCAGCCGCTAACCCCACAGGGTTAGGAAACTGTAAACCTCCTAACTCTTGGGCTAAGCGAACATCTTGTACACACAGAAAGTGTTGCAAACGCTTTTGCACCCAGCTAGCGGTCGGGCGATCGCCACCTTCTTCTAGCCAGCTTAGAACTCTCATCATCTGCTGGTGTAGCCACTCTGGATCGGTTTTTAGGCCCGAAAACAGAGCAGGACGAATAATAGCCTGGTAAATGTCCAAATTGGAGTGGGAAGTGGAGGAGTTTAAACTAACTCAGATGGTGCCTCTACCGACGGCTGCATTTGAGGTTGGAACTGGAACAGTGAGTACACAACATTGCGACGAATGTTGATCATCATGTCCAGGAACAGCTCGTACCCCTCGCTCTTATACTCAATCAAGGGATCTTTTTGGCCATAGCCCCGTAAGCCTACCGACTCACGCAGGGCGTCCATCTGCTGGAGGTGTTCTCGCCAGAGAGTATCAATCTGCTGGAGGATGAAGAACCGCTCAGCTTGTCGCATGAGCTGCGGCTGGATTTGCTCAACCTGAGCTTCTTTCATGTCGTAAGCAATCCGTACTTGCTCGTGCAAGAAGGTTTTGATTTCTCCGACTGAAAGGTCTTCTAGCTGATTCGGTTCTAGGTCTGAGAGCAGATAAACAAACTCTTTGACCTTGTTTACCAGTGTAGGCAGATCCCAGTCTTCTGGAGGCATGTCCGGGTTGACGTAGAACTCAACAATGTCGTCCATCGTCTTTTCAGCATACTTGATCACCTGCTCCTTCAGGTCTTGACCTTCTAGCACCCGCCGACGCTCGGCGTAGATTGCTCGCCGCTGGTTATTCATCACCTCGTCGTACTCAAACACCTGCTTACGGATGTCGTAGTAGTAGGTTTCCACCTTTTTCTGAGCGCCTTCTAGACTGCGCGTCAGCATCCTCGATTCGATCGGCATGTCTTCCTCAACGCGGAAGGCATTCATCAAGCCAGCCACGCGATCGCCACCAAAAATCCGCAGCAGGTTATCCTGCAAGCTGAGGAAGAATCTCGTAGACCCAGGGTCTCCTTGCCGCCCTGCCCGTCCCCGTAGCTGGTTGTCAATCCGTCGTGATTCGTGACGTTCTGTCCCTAGCACATGCAGACCGCCAAGGGAGACCACCTCATTGTGTTCTTTGCTGGTAAACTCTTCATACTCTTCACGAATCCGGTTATAAACTTGACGTAGCTTCTGGATGACAGAATCGTCAGTTGGTGCTTTCTCGGCTGCAACTGCTACTCGGTCTTCTGCCTCCAGTTCTGGTAAGCTCTGCTCTCCATACTCTCTGACAGCAAACTCTACCGCCTGCTTCAGCATCTGTTCGGTTTCGCGGGACAGCTGGGTAGGAAAGATTTGTGGCGATGCCTTCCAGGTTTTCACTTTTCTGCCTGGAACAAATCCTTGACCACCGCCGCTACCGCCTCTCAGTGCTGACAAACTGGAGGGCATGGTAAAGCCATCTTCATCACTTGGCTGTACGATCCGGGGCATAAAGTACTCCCGCAACTTCAGCCTCGCCATGTAGTCGGAGTTGCCACCCAAAATGATATCTGTGCCTCGACCAGCCATGTTGGTGGCGATCGTCAACGCCCCCTTGCGTCCTGCTTGGGCAATAATTTCCGATTCTCGCTCTACGTTTTCTGGCCTAGCATTGAGGATGTTGTAGGGGATTTCCCTTTCGTCTAACAGCTTACTGAGAAGTTCTGATTTCTCTACACTCGTGGTTCCTACCAGGACTGGCCGCCCTGCTTCGTGCATCTGGGCACACTCGCCAGCAACCGCTCCCCACTTTGCTTCCTCGGTCTTAAAGACCATATCGGACCAGTCCTGCCGTCCTGTAGTCCTGTTGGTAGGAATGAGCGTCACTTCTAGTTTGTAAATCTTTTCAAACTCTACTTCCTCTGTCTTGGCAGTCCCAGTCATTCCAGCCAGTTTTGGATAGAGTAAGAACAGATTCTGATATGTAATTGTTGCTAGGGTCTGGGTCTCCGGCTGAATTTCCACTCGTTCTTTGGCTTCGATTGCCTGATGCAGTCCATCACTCCAGCGCCGACCGGGCAGCACTCGACCCGTAAACTCATCGACAATTACTACTTCATCATTCCGGACAATATAGTTTACGTCTTGGAGAAACAGCTCCTTAGCTTTAATCGCATTGAAGATGTAGTGCGCCCAAGGATCTTCAGGATCGTACAAATCGCTGACATCAAGCAGCTCCTCAGCCTCAGCAAACCCTTCATCAGCTAAAAGTACGTTGCGAGCCTTTTCATCTACCTCGTAGTGGTCATCTTTTCGCAGCGCCGCTGCTACCTGTGCTGCCCGCAGGTACTTCTCCGTTGGTCTTTCTACCTGCCCAGAGATAATGAGCGGTGTCCGCGCCTCATCAATTAGAATCGAATCGACCTCGTCGATAATGCAGTAGTTGAAGGGGCGTTGGACTACATCCTTCATGTCCGTTGCCATGTTGTCTCTTAAATAGTCGAAGCCGACTTCGCTATTCGTGACATACGTGATATCGCACGCGTAGTTTTTCTGCCGCTCGGCTGGTCCCATGCTCTGCTGGATCAATCCCACAGTCAGTCCTAGGAAGCGATGCACCTGCCCCATCCACTCCGCATCTCGACGGGCTAGGTAGTCGTTAACCGTGACGACATGTACTCCCTTGCCAGTAAGAGCGTTCAGGTAAGCTGGCAGGGTAGCAACTAAAGTTTTTCCCTCACCAGTTTTCATCTCGGCGATTTGCCCCTGGTGCAGAATGATGCCGCCTAAGAGCTGGACATCAAAGTGCCTCATACCTAACACCCGCCGTCCAGCTTCCCTTACTACAGCAAAGGCTTCTGGCAGCAAGTCATCCAAGGTTTCACCTTTTTGTAGCCTCTGTTTAAACTCTGCTGTTTTGCCGGTTAGCTGCTCGCCGGAAAGTGCCTGGATCTCTTCCTCCAGGACATCAATGTCTTTAACGTAAGGCTGGTATCTCTTGAGCTTACGAGCGTTAGGGTCGCCCAGCAAACTTTTCAGCATGGCTTAAATTCGGGAAACTTTAGGATTTGCGACTATCTCTATCGTACCATTCAGATCTCGGCTCTGGTAGTAATGGGAGGGGAAAGGGCAAAGGGCAAAGGGCAAAGGCGAAAGGGGAATGGATTTATCTCACTCTCTGTATGTTCCAAGTGAACCACCTGCTCATCGCCCTATGCCCTATGCCCCCTGCCCTACTTTCAGACCAAAGCTAGCGCATCCAATTGTTCCAAGTCTCGAAACAGTGGTGTACTCAGGTAGCGTTCGCCAAAGCTGGGCTGTATCATCACAATCAAACGTCCAGCATTCTCTGGACGTCTAGCAACTCGAATAGTAGCGGCTAGGGCTGCTCCTGATGAGATACCTGATAACAAGCCTTCTTCTCTAGCCAAGCGGCGACCATAGTCAATTGCCTCATCATCCATAACAGTGATGACTTCGTCAATCAAATCCCTGCGGAGTACCTCTGGAATAAATCCGGCTCCAATTCCTTGAATTTTGTGCGCTCCAGGCTTGCCGCCAGAGATCACTGGACTGCTAATAGGTTCTACCGCGATCGCTCGGAAGCTGGGTTTTCGCGCTTTGATCACCTCAGCCACTCCAGTGAGCGTGCCTCCTGTCCCCACTCCAGCAACTAGGAAGTCTACCTCACCGTCTGTATCAGCCCAAATTTCCTCTGCTGTTGTTTC
>CAXUIV010000456.1:0-4458 GCA_964250875.1 uncultured bacterium | reverse complement strand
CTGGATTGTAGTGGTTGTTCCATCCGGCTGGGTGACGAACTCGGTTTTAAAGCCACATTCGGCTAGATCAGTAATCTGGTCATAAGGTGTAGAGGTTGGTATGGAAGATGAAACCATCGTTAGACCCTCTTTATAAAAAGCCAGTTAGTTTTACTAGTATGTCAATTAGATTTTGATGGATGTAGAGACGTTGCATGCAACGTCTCTACATAACGTTGACGTAGCACTAGTTTAATATATTAATTTTGAGATCAATCGTTCTCTCATTCAAGTCCGAAATGCTTTGAATGCTGCATTTCTACCTAGCGATCGCGCTCTAGCTGAAATGAATGGCTAGTAGTCCTCAGTCGAACTCATCGAGATGTAGCCAGGGAGAAAAGCTGCTCGGCGAAGGACTCAATCAAATCGCGGTAGGTTAACTGAGAGCGCCAAGATTCTGGTATTCCCTGCTCTCCATAAAAGGCTCCAGCTAACTGCCCGTAAACAGCACCCGTTGTATCTGCATCATCACCCAAGTTGACAGCTAACAAACATCCTTCTTCAAATGAGCGACTGTTATAAAATGCCCACAAGGCAGCTTCTAAAGATTTAACAACATAGCCTGTACCTTGAATTTCGGGTGGTTCGCGGTGTTTAAAAGATCCTGCCGCAATCTCGTTGATCCGCTCTACTAAGGGATTTTCTTGCCAATATCCAGGAATTGGGCTGTAGTGTGCATCGAGCAACTCTTCTCGACTGACTCCATTGACTGCCCCCACGAGTAAAGCTCCCAAGTAGCGGCAGGCATCTACAGCGGTCGCAGCTGCGTGGGTTGTTCGCGAACTCTCTCCAGAATTCTCGATTGCTTCTTTAGGGTTTTGAGCAAAAAATAGCGGTACGGGTGCCAGCCGCATGATAGAGCCATTCCCGGCACTTTTAGGATCTGTGGAACCACAGTAGGGCTCCCGCGTGTTTTCAAACTGTTGTACGGCTGCTGCCGTGGTGTTGCCGATATCGAAACACCGTCCTGTGCTGCTCAAGTGACCGTCTCGATACCATTGCAAATATTTCTCTAGCTGATGGGCTGGAGCAAAACCCTTTTGTTCAATTAGGCTTTCAGCCAAGCACAAAGCCATTGAGGTGTCGTCTGTCCACTGCCCCGGTCTCAATCTGAAGGGACCACCCCCAACCATATCCTTGATTGGTGCGAATGTACCTGGTGGCTTGAACTCTAGGGTTGTTCCCACAGCATCGCCAGCTGCTAAGCCGAGAAGACTTCCACGGTAACGCTCTATTTGTTGCATGCAGTTTGCTTTACTCCCTACAGCCGCACCTATGATGCTTGCTTCTCATCTTGTTGACTTTAGTCACAATAAACATCTGTATTAATACTGAAAAGAGCAGTCATCGTTCACCAAACAATGCTTATAAGAACAATATCTGGTAAAACCTCTTCTCCTAGTAATTCTGTTGGAAATTCCAGTATTTCTACTGGTCCTCGACGATAAACAATACGGTGGTGAGCAAAACGACTTTCTTGGGAACCTTAAAAGGTAAGTCCCACCAATCTTCGGCACAGTTCTGAATCAATGACGCCTACTCATCCTAGTAGCTCCCTGACATCATCGCCACTCACTCGAAGCCTCAGCTCTGCTGAAACCTGGGGATTTGGACTAACTGGTCCTTCTGGCTGGGTATTCTTAGTTCCAGCAATGCATGCCGCCCTCGGTTTCCAAGCTATCTTCGTTTGGATACCTGCAACGCTCATCGGCACTCTAATTAACTATCAGGTGAAGCGCCTGGGTAGGCAGATGACAGATGTGGCTGGGGGAACCCCCAACTACATCACCAGGATACTGAAGCCCTATCCAAGAATTTGCCGTTATGCTGTTGTTGGTTATGTTCTGAACTGGGTTGCAGCCATACCACTCAATGCCATCATCCTCACCAATTTGATCAAAGTCAATCTAGGAACATTGGGTATTGATTGTCCTGAATGGGGACTGAGAATTGGTTTGACGTTGTTGCCTTTTGCACTGGCATTTAGTGGTACCCGTGCCCTAAGCATCTTGCACCTGTTTATTGTCCTGCCAGCAATGGGGTTGCTCATTGTCTTTGGGTTACAGGGACTGGGCTGGTTAGCGCTGTCTCCTGCTAGTCCTGGCTTCTTCCCTCCTGTAGAGGCTTTGCATGCAACGTCTCTACATTTTACCGATTGGGCAAAGTGGTACTTTTTCGCCACCTATGCCACATACAGTTCTGAAACGGCTTCTTCCTTCGTGGCAGATAGTCGTCGCCCTATTCAGACGCTGCGGTTTCTGGACATTGCTGCCTGGGCAGGATCACCTGTGTTTGTAGCAGGTTCCTGGGTAGTGGCGCGGTTAGCCACGGATGCAAACCTGAAGGACAATGTGTTTCTGAACTTGTTAGCAGCTTCCCACCTTTTTTGGGGTCAGTCGGCATCGTTACTCGTCACCTTCTTGCTGACATCGTCTTGCTTACTGGTTATGGCAACTGCTGTTTCTAATTCCCCCCGAATTCTATATCAGCTGGCTCTAGACCAACACCTTGCACCAGTCTTTGCTGTGGTGTCCCGACGGGGAGTCTTTGGACCAGCTCTGGTTCTGATTCTTGGTCTTTCCCTGATCTATCTGCTTTGGGGAGACGTGGATCGGATTGTGGTGTATAGCAACGTGGGTTGGTTCATCTCCTTTATGCTGCTGCATTTGGGACTCTGGTTAAGGCGAGGCGAGTCAGATGTCTTGTTTCCTCACCTGTCGCTCGGAATTTTTCTGCTGGAAGTGCCAATTCTGCTGGTGGGTGGGTTTGCCTGGGGCTGGAGAGATTTCTTAGGTGGGTTGCTGTTGCCGATTGGAGTCCTGATGATTGATGCGGTCATTCGTCACGTTTCGTTGATGCAGTTTCAGCCTGCCTGGTGGATGCGGCAATTGTCATGGCGCAGACCCAAAACCCTCACCGATTCACTCATGCTTCAAGTTGTTACTCTGATCTTCTTGCTGTGTGGTTCGATTCTGGTGGGTTGGTTCTTTGGGACTAGGGTGAGTAGCGATCGCTCCGTTGCCCACAACCAGAGTCTCGTTGTAGTGGTGTTGCTCATCGCTGCTTTTGTGGGAGTGGCGATCGCTGGCTGGACCAGTTTGCCTCAGGTTGTAGCGCTTGGAGAAGCACGTGAATCAGCTGAACAAAACTTAGCCGAACGCATCAAGGTAGAAGAGACGCTGCGGCAATCGGAAGCAAAATTGCGAGAGCAGGCACAGGCTTTGACAGCTGCTCTGCAAGATTTACAGCAAACGCAATCAAAGTTGGTGCAAAGCGAAAAGATGTCGAGTTTAGGTCAGTTAGTGGCAGGCGTAGCTCATGAAATCAACAATCCGGTTAATTTCATCTACGGTAATATTCAGCCCGCAGATGCCTATACCCAAGATCTGCTCAGGCTTCTCAAGCTTTACCAGCAGGACTGTCCAAATCCAACGCTTGCAATTCTTGCTGAGGCTGAGGCCATCGATCTCGATTTCTTATCGGAGGATTTACCGAGGCTGTTGGCGTCTATGAGGATAGGGGCAGAGCGAATTCGGAAGATCGTGGTGACGCTACGAAACTTTTCGCGGATGGATGAGGCAGATCTAAAAACCGTCAATATTCATGAGGGGATTGACAGCACGTTAATGCTCTTGCAATATCGACTGACAGCGAAATCAGTAGCTTGTCCAGAGATCAAAATTATCAAAGAATATGGAGACTTGCCACTAGTCGAGTGCTATGCGGGGCAGATGAATCAAGTGTTTATGAATCTGCTTGCTAACGCAATCGATGCGTTGGAGTCAATGAAGGCTGATCAGTGGGCCGTAGAACTTCCAGAAAAATCAACTCCTTCAATCTGGATTAGCACTAAGATGATCACAGGCAATCGCATCGCCATCCGCATTGCCGATAATGGGCCTGGAATTCCAGCAGCTATTCAAAAGCAACTGTTTAACCCCTTCTTCACAACTAAACCTGCTGGCAAAGGAACAGGACTTGGACTCTCCATCAGTTATGACATCATCACAAATAAACATAAAGGAGCGTTACAGTGCAGCTCATCCCTTGAAAGGGGCACAGAGTTCGCGATCAAAATTCCACTCCAGCAAACCTAAGAAGAATTAACAGTAGGTGTTGGTGACAGCAGTTCTTATCCCAGAGTTCAAACTCCGGGCGGAGGCTTGACTCACCTTGAGCTTTGCGACTTTGCGACTTTGCGCGAGATTTCTTTTATTAATCACGATGAAGGCAGTTGACTAACATGGACCTCAACATAAACTGTAAGGCTACCCGCTTGCACATCCATGTCCTTGATCCGGATTGCCGTTCCCTCCAGTTCATAGTGAGGTAATTTTGTCAGTTCATTGAGTTTGCTCATCAACGCAACGATGAATTCCAGCGAGAGACCCTCTCCCTCAACGCAGTCGAATTTTTCCA
>CAXUIV010000455.1:0-4458 GCA_964250875.1 uncultured bacterium | reverse complement strand
TCAACTCCTCAAGAATGGGATGGAGCTTGACGGCAAGCGAAACCGAATCCTGAATCCACATGGGGGGATCTCCAATTGGAATGCAGTTAAGACAGCACTCTTGCAACCAGGCCAAAGCAATCCTTTGGGCAAACTGGGTTTGGGAGAGATGCCCAAATTGTTGGCTTAGGGAACAAAGCGAGAGTTTACGGGCACTGCGAGTCAGCGATGCTGTCATCCTCAATCGTTCGCTTGGTGTCCATGGTCAGAGCAGGTGAAACGTCAGCAGATCTGTTTCTATACTGGTATCTTCAGCTTGGGAATGGTATCCGGGCTTGACAGAAAATTTCGGTACGACTTGAATCATAAATGATGACCTTTCTTAGAGGTTCTTAGCCATTCAACTTTTCTTTACTCTTAACCTTTTTGGCTCTGACTGGGTACAGCAACCAGTTCAATGCTGCCTGCAATTTCCACCTATACCAGTTGCGCTAACGTTTGCGTTAATCGCCAAGACTCCTTGCCTGCACGTCCTGTTTGCAGCAACCAATACCATACCCTCAGTTGCTGCACGATGGGATCGCGCAGCGGATGGTCGGGCGTTAACGCCATTAACTCCTCAATCGCTTGCCGCTGCCTAGGTCCACGTCCTAGCAGCCTTAGCCAAAGCGTTGACGGTTGAATGGGCAGTTGGTTAATTACCCCGACCGTCATCCCAAACGCTGGCGGAAAATTGTAGATACCACTGGCATACTCAGGAGCGCGTTCGAGACCAAACCCTTCTACCAGGTGAGTGTTTAACGAGGGAACAAGCATCAGAAGTGTTTTGGTGTCGTCCGCTTGAATCGCTTCCCTCTGCCGATTCAACTGGCTATCCCTTCCAATTTGCTCATCTGCGGGCACAAGGGAACCAGAGGCTTCAGCCTGCCAGCACAATACATGTTGAAGGCAACTTCGCACCGCCCGAGCGTTTGGCGAGGAGCGTAGCACTTGAACAATCGTTGGACACTTGATCAACTGCCCTAGCCAGCCTAGAGCGTCGTAGTCAACTGACTCGTGCGGTTCAAAGATAACATCGACGACCTCAGCTTCAGCAGTCACTTCTGTGCTGATCGAGACTTGGTTCCAAGTGCCGATCGCTGCGCTCAGCAGGTCTGTCTCAAAGTTGGAGCGTGACGGCAGTTTGTAAACCCGTAAGTTAGGGTCGCGGGGAAGCATTTGATTTAAGCCAACCGCACCACTCTCTTTCAAGAGGGCTGTGAGATAGCACTGAGCAAAGGTTGTAAAAGCAGGGCGTTGCATGGCAACCGAATTTGAGCGATAGACAGGTGATTTCTTCTTTCTACATTATTAACAAAACGTTTGAACAGTCGTATCGATTGCGTCACTTATGAAGGTGGTCAGGTCCACGACCGTGTTAGAAATTTGCAGCACTGACAACTAGTGTTACAGTATGACGTTCCGCGCTAACTAGGGAGGAACCAGGAGCAGAGTGGTAGGGATTGCGAAAGGGGCCAAGTTCAGATTTACAGTCAGATTAGGTTTCTGCTGATAAGCTTGCTGTAGCATCTCTAACAAAGTGGTAGGTGATGTTAGCATGAGTGGAATAACGGAACCTCTGTTCAGTCAAGAGACTAAAATTTATGACTGTTGCAACGCCCGTAACAATTCCCATCAAAAATATTCAGCTCGACCCAGGTAGTGCCATATCTATTCACGACATAACGTGGGAGCAGTTTGAAGCAATTTTGGAGGAACTTGGAGAGGAGAGGAGAACCCGCATCGCCTACAGCAAAGGAACATTAGAAATTGTGTCTCCGCTACCTGCTCATGAGAGACCTCACAGAATTATCGGGTATTTAGTAACGACTCTCCTCGACGCCCAAGAGCGAGATTGGGAAGACTTTGGTTCCACCACATTTAGGAAGAAAGCAAAAGAAGCAGGACTGGAACCTGATACCTGTTTCTATATTCAAAATGCTCGACAAGTGCGGGATTGTATGAGGATGGATTTGAATATTTACCCACCGCCTGACTTAGCCATTGAGTCCATGTCACTTCTAAAACGACTCTCGATGCTTATCAAGCTTTGGAAGTTCCAGAAGTATGGATTTATATTGAAGGAAAGTTGACCATTAACGTCCTGACGAATGGTCAATATGTAGAATCTTCTACAAGCCCTACCTTTCCTGCCTTACCTATTCTGAAGTTAATTCCTAGATTGGTCGAGCAGGTGTTTCAAGAAGGCAGCAGTAAAACTCTGAGAGAACTGAGACGGCAGTTAGCAAGGGAAGAGGGAACGGTTAACCTCCTGTAGCGTATCTCATGCTGTTGTTAGAACTGCTTTAGAAGACGACTGGAAAGGTATCATCTGCGCTCGGTGATTTAGGCTGTGAGGCAGGAGGCGATGGTTCGATGGCTGCTAATTTATTGCATACGGTCAATTGTGCGGTATTGAATCGCTTCAGCAACATGGTGAGTTTTGAGGTCATCATCGCCACTCAGGTCAGCAATGGTACGCGCAACTTTGAGGATCCGGTCAGTTGCCCGTGCTGAAAGACTCAGTTTGCGAATCGCTCCTTCTAGCAAACCACGCGAAGCGTCATCCAACTGGCACCACTGCCGCAGGTGACGACTTTGCATCTCAGCGTTACAGCGCAGGTTGAGTTCGGCCTTGAATCGCAGACGACTGCGATCGCGCCCTAACAGCACCCGTTCCCGCACTGTGGCTGATTCTTCTCCCAATGACTGTCGCGTAATCTCCTCTGGCTTTAAACGATTAACTGCCACCTGTAGGTCAATGCGATCCATCAAAGGACCGGAAAGCTTTGCCCAATACTGTTCCCTTTGTCTAGGCGAACAGGTACAAGCCTGAATTGTATCTCCGTAATAGCCGCAGGGACAGGGGTTGGTACTTGCTACTAGGGTAAACTGAGCTGGAAATGTCACCGATTGCCGAGTACGAGAAATGCTGACGTAGCCGTCCTCTAGTGGCTGACGCAGGAACTCCAACACGTCGCGCTTGAACTCAGTCAGTTCATCTAAAAATAAAACGCCTCGGTGGGCTAAAGAGATTTCCCCTGGTCGCGGAAAGCTGCCACCGCCAACCAAGGCAGGACCAGAAGCAGAGTGGTGGGGACTGCGGAAGGGGCGATCGCCCACTAGAGATCCTCTGTTTTTCAACAGACCTGCCACCGAATGAATTTGAGTCACTTCTAAGGCTTCTTCAAAACTTAAGGGCGGTAATATGCCCGATAAGCGTCGAGCCAGCATTGTCTTACCGCTACCGGGCGGTCCTACAAAAATGAGATTATGGCCCCCAGCTGCCGCAATTTCTAGAGCGCGACGGGCAAGGCTCTGGCCTTTCACATCCTTCAGGTCAGAACCATTGAACGGCGTTGCTAATGCCTTTTTACCATCTAGCTGTACAGGTTGATAACGTCCTGGGTCATTTAGAAAATCAGCCACTGCCGACAACTGTTGGAACCCGTAAACTGCTAATCCTTCTACTACGGCTGCTTCCTGAGCGTTATCAGCTGGAACAACCAGACCGGCAATACCTAGAGCTTGGGCGGCAGCAGCAACAGGCAACACACCAGTGACTGGAAGCAGACTTCCGTCTAGGGAGACTTCGCCTAAAAATAGATAATCTCCTAGCATCTGGGCACTTACCTGTTCCGAGGCAGCCAAAATGCCGACAGTAATTGGTAAATCAAAACTGGGGCCTTCCTTGCGCAGATCAGCTGGGGTGAGGTTGACCACAATTTTCCGCATGGGAAAGGCATAGCCAGCATTTTTCAGCGCCGCCTTGACCCGTTCGCGGGACTCCTGAATCGCTGTATCCGGCAGTCCCACCAGCGCAATTCCCGGTAGACCACCGGATACATCCACTTCCACACCCACTTTTAAGGCGTTGATTCCGACGATTGATGCACTCCAGACTCTAGCAAGCATGGGCTATTGTTTATTCCGCAACTCTAAGCATTTAAAATCTGTAGCAGAGTTGCAGGTCAATCAGCATGAGTGAAACAACTGAGACTATCTTCAGCAAGATTATTCGCCGGGAGATCCCAGCGGAGATTGTCTATGAAGATAATCTGGCGATCGCCTTCAAAGACATCAACCCCCAAGCACCCGTTCACATCCTCGTCATTCCCAAGCAACCCATAGCTCAACTATCTGATGCCGAATCTCCAGACCACGCTCTCATGGGGCACCTCATGTTAACTGCTAAGCGCGTTGCCCAGCAGGCGGGGCTTAGCAATGGCTATCGTGTCGTCATTAATAACGGTCCTGATGGTGGTCAAACGGTTAATCATCTGCATCTACATATCTTGGGAGGGCGGCAGATGACATGGCCTCCTGGCTAATAAAGAGGGTAGGGGAAGTGGAGAAAGCTCATACAGTCTCAGTGTAGCCTAATCATAACAAAAACTTATGAGATAGATAAGAAGGAGTGAAGTGAGGAAGATTTACAAA
>CAXUIV010000454.1:0-4468 GCA_964250875.1 uncultured bacterium | reverse complement strand
GTGAGAAACCCGATACCAAAATCCATTGGCTTTGAGTGAACCTAGATACTCGTCAGTTGTCTGAATCTAATCTAACCTGATACTGATTTGTCTTTTGGTAAGCTTTGGCATGAATCGCACGAAATAGTACCCCCATCGCCCATAATTATTCATGAGGATGGGAATAGCCAAAGCCTTAGGAATCAGCACTACCACCGACTTTGGGGTTTTTGGCAGCTATTTTTTCATTGATATAGTCATAAATATCGCGGAACTTGGGAATTGACCGAAGTTCCAGACGACTGCCGTCTCTGAGCGTTAGCACCATGTCCCCCCATGAACCAAGACCACGGGGAACTTTGACGACTTTGACGATCTCTGAATAAATGACGTCAGTGCGATCGCGTCCCATCCAACCTCCGGTTACAGAAATTCGCCGATTGGTGATGCGGTACCGCAGCCACAGCGCTCGGACAATTGCTCCAACTGCCAGCGGTAGACCAATAATCGTTAGTCCAACCAACAGATTTATGATCAAATCCCCAATATGAGGACCGCCTTCATAGTAGATTTCCTCACGAATACCCATTGAACACCTCGGCTTCTGCCAACAACTGCTCTAATTCTTGCAGAAATTGCTGGTAATCGCACTCCTCCTGTGCCGCTGAGGGGTGGACAATCACTACCAATCGCCATCCCGGCGATAGCTGGGGCAGTAAATAGCGAAAAATTGCCCGGATCTGGCGCTTGATCCGGTTACGGATCACAGCCCGCTTGCTAACTTTCGTGCTAACTGAGATACCAATGCGAACCGGGGGATGGTGTAGAACTGCTGGTGGGGCGGTGGACACATTTTGTCTGAGCGCGTCAGCTTTTGACCGTAAAGCTCTTAGGGTTAAATGGGAGCTATGACGACGAGTTCCTTCCCGAAATACCGCTTGAAAATCTTGTCTAGTTTGAAGCCGATTTGTTTTACGTAACGCCACGTGCGCTGTTAAGGCAACTGCATGGTCCTGTAGACATGGCGCGCTAGACGGTAAGACGATGGCGTCCCTTGCTTCTACGAGCCTTAATGACTCTCCGCCCGTCTGGGGTGCGCATTCGGGTGCGAAAACCAGAGACTCTTTTTCTTTTACGGCTGGTGCCTTCTAGGGTGCGCTTCATTGTCTGTACTCCTGAACTGCGTTGTCTACGAAAAAGTCGCAGCTTACCATCTTATCACTCGCGATTGATACTTAAGATCCAAGTGCCGATAGGACGTCGTAGGGGCACATCACCGGGGGAGAGGATTTCGCAGTTGAAATAGTAAACGCCACCAAAAGCTGGGTTCTTCACATTCGACAACACCAGTTCAACTGACTTGCCCGCAGGAACGGGTTCCTGAAGATTAATTTCAAGCAGATGGTTTTCTTTGTCCCATTTCACGTCCTGGATGGGTACCTTTGTGCCTCTCGCGGTCACCTCAACACTTTTGGGATCAAAGTCGCCATTGTAGTAATTGGGATACAAGATGGCAAATTGGGAAACTGCCAACTTCATCTTCTTGGCAGGAATTCGTAGGCGGTAGCGATCCCACATGTTGGGTACGCCGCCGAAATCTAAGCGAAAGGGCAGCTGGTCTTCGCCCTTAACACCGCTAAATAAGGTAAATCCGGGCAAACCCTGTGCTTGAAGCAAGGCTGGAAATCCAGTCAGTAGACAACTGGCAGTAGCTAAGGTAGCAAGTAGGCGTCGCATGGAGGTTTTTGGGGCAAACATGATGTTATCTGAAAGGTTAGCTGTAGGTGTTTGTGATCAAACCTTACTACTCTGTTAGTCAGGGTGGACGTTTAATGCAGTAAAAAGTGCCGAAGATAATTTGTGTGGGGTTTAACCCATTCTCAAGCTCAGCCCTGAGAAACTAAAATCCGCCCTCCTTGAGACTACATCCAAGAAGGGCGGGTTTGTGTAAAGGTTACTTGTTCGCTTGAGAGAAGTGTCTTTGGAGGGACGAACCGCAGAGGACGCAGAGGGCATAGAGAAGCAATAGGCGTAGCTCAATTAGCGTTCTTTTTAAACTGTGCCCAAAAATTATTCACCCAAGTCTTGCCTACTGTATAAGCCTCGGCAATTGTGGTTTTTTGGGGAAGTCTAATTTCCTCAATGTAGCAGTGTTCAGGGGAGTTGGATGCAAGCTCGATGTTCATCGTTACTACTGGTGGGACATACTTGCCAGGAAATTTAAAGCCAGGGGTGTATTCGATTTCAAAGTCTCTGTAGAACATAGTGCTTTTAAAGGAGTAAATGATTTGGTGTGGTAGCAAAACTCCTGGCATATAATAATAGCTATAGGCTTGTTCGCCTTGCATTTAATCTATTTACCTTCAATGGCTTTTCTACTCATCTATCTGAGGGTAGAAAGAGCGAATTATTTCAAAGGGAAAATGATCGAATCTTGGATGGTAATTGGGGGCGTTACATTACTCGTTGATTTTGGTAGTCTTCTGATCAAGCCACGAGATGTGCAGTGGGCTATTGATCTGCGTCTACCAAAGTGGTTATTCTTTGAACCTGCAATTCCAATCATTTGGACAGTGATTTTCCTCTGTGGAGCCGCGTCGGCTGTCCTGGTTTGGAATCAAGACCCCGGCAGTTTCAGAACCTGGTTGCTGATGGGATTTTATCTGCTGCTAGAAGTCGTTACAGTTGCTTACATTCCAATGACTCTAAGGCTGCGGAGCCTCAGCGTTGGCACTGTTATCGGGGGGACTGGAGTCGTCTTAGGCATCTTGCTAACATTAGCTGTACTATCTATTTCTAAGTGGGCAGCGCTGTTGCTACTCCCTTATTTAATTTGGAGTCCAATCGGAACCTTTACGACTTGGGAACTCATTCATCTCAACCCGGATGATGCCTAAATTGTGTAGAGATGTTGCATGCAACGCCTCTACACGCCTGTTTGAATCGAAAGTCCAACTGCTGTCAACAGCTTTTAAACTGCTACCGTAGATGTAGAATGTCAAGATAAACGCATTAATAAAAAACTATGCTTGGATTACTTTGGGGTATTGTCGTCGTATTGTTTGCTTTCTGGGCACTGGGTTTGGCGCTGCACATTGCAGGTGGTTTGATTCACCTGTTGCTAGTTGGGGCGATCGCGCTAGCAATCTTCAACTTCCTACGAGGGCGCACTGTGGTTTAGGCGTTATTAATGATGCCACCCTACAGCAGGGAAGCAGTGCGATCGCCGCTTTCATTTGCTCCAGCGTCAGCTGGCGACAGCCTCTCTGATCTCATGATGACTTTTCAGCTCAGCCTCTGCCGCCAAAAAATCAGCCAGCTGCGCTTCAATTTCGTCACGGACAATTTGACGGTAATCCATAAAATGCTCAATGTGGGCACAGTTGGTCAGATAGTGTTCAGCCACGCCGGGATTGTGTCGAAGGATGGAGAACATCTGACGCCAGAATTGGAAGCGTGTGCTGCGCTTCATACCCTGTCGCCAACAGATGATTGATAGGGCGCGGATATCGCTAAACTCTGGCATCCGAAACTTCTTTTTATGGGGTGTTGGGTTCATCTGAATAAAGTGTCGGTAGACCCGCGCCAAGTAGCGTTCCGGTTCATACAGTCGCCAAAAGCAGCTAACATATTCACGAGCTATTTCCTCCAGCGGACGGGTAGGAACGTAGTTGGTGAGAGTGGTCTGGTGGATGTTAGCTTCTTCTCTCCCCTCCAGCAATCGACCTTCTTGTTGGAGTCGTTTCCATAAGGCCGTGTTTGGTAGAGCTTGCAGCATACTGCACACCGCATGAGGAATGGCGGTTGCTTCCACAAAGTCAACGATGCGATCGCCTGCTCCGGCTTTTTCGCCATCGAAGCCAATAATAAATCCAGCCATGACGCGCAAACCGGCTCGGTTAATCTTTTGGACTGATTCAATCAGCGAGTTACGGGTATTTTGAAACTTCTGCGTCAGAGCTAAGCTATCGGTGTCCGGTGTCTCAATGCCCACAAACACGCCGCCGAAATTAGCAGCAATCATCAGATCCAGCAGTTCCTGATCCTGTGCTAGATCCACTGAAGCTTCAGTCGAGAACCGGAAAGGATAGCCGCGTGCTGCCATCCAGGGACCAAGTTCGCGCAGCAGGAGCTTAACGTTACGCTTGTTGCCAATGAAGTTGTCATCCACCACAAACACTGGGCGTCGCCAGCCTAGGTCGTAAAGGGTCTGTAGTTCAGCCAGCAGTTGGGCAGCGCTCTTAGTCCGGGGCTTGCGTCCGTAGAGGACGATAATATCGCAGAATTCGCACTGAAACGGGCAACCCCGCGAAAACTGCACTGACATATCGCTGTAGGCTCTTAAATCTAGCAGGTCGAACCGAGGAATGGGTGTTGTCGTAACATCAGGTCTTTCACCTCCAGCCCTGAATACCCCTGAACGTTCACCGCGCTCCAGGGCCTCAACCAAAAGCGGTAGAGTGATTTCACCCTCGTCCAAAACCAGAAA
>CAXUIV010000453.1:0-4489 GCA_964250875.1 uncultured bacterium | reverse complement strand
AACCTGGAGCAAAACTGGGAACTGGATTGCTCCTACGGTGTTAAGGGTCTGGCTCGCTTCCGGGTTAATGTTTACAAGGACCGGGGCACCTATGCTGCTTGCTTGAGAGCTTTGAGTTCCAAAATTCCTAACTTTGAGAAGTTGGGGTTGCCAGATGTGGTGCGAGAGATGGCAGAGAAGCCTAGAGGACTGATTCTGGTGACTGGACCAACGGGTTCTGGTAAGACAACGACCCTAGCTGCCATGATCGACCTGATCAACCGGACGCGGGCAGAGCATATTTTAACAGTGGAAGACCCAATTGAGTTCGTCTACGAGCCGGTCAAGAGCTTGGTCCACCAGCGTCAATTGGGTGAAGATACGAAGAGCTTTGCCAATGCCTTGAGAGCAGCTCTGCGGGAAGATCCTGATATTATTTTGGTAGGAGAAATGCGTGACCTGGAAACGATTTCCCTGGCTATTTCGGCAGCAGAGACAGGTCACTTGGTGTTCGGTACTCTACACACGAGTTCAGCATCTCAGACCGTTGACCGGATGATTGACGTTTTTCCGGCTGAAAGGCAGACTCAGGTGCGGGTTCAACTGTCTAACTCGCTAGTAGCAGTGTTCAGCCAGACGCTTGTGCCTAAGAAAAATCCCAAGCCAGGTGAGTTTGGTCGAATAATGGCTCAGGAAATCATGATTGTGACTCCAGCGATTTCCAACCTGATTCGGGAAGGTAAAACTGCTCAGATCTACTCAGCAATTCAAACTGGGGGTAAGTTGGGTATGGTGACGCTGGAAAAGGTTTTAGCAGATCTCTATAAAGCAGGAACTATCACTTTTGATGCAGCGATGTCTAAAACATCAAAGCCGGACGAGATGCAGCGTCTCATTGGCGCTCCCGCCCAAGGGGCAGCAGCAGGTGCAAAACCTGGTGTTAGAGCTGGCGCTCACTAAACAGGGGCAAGGGGCAAGGGGCATGGCACATAGTGTTACCTTCTTCCCATGCCCGATGCCCGATGCCCGATGCCCGATGCCCTAATCCAAAATCTAAAATGGTGTAAGCCATGCCAACCTACGTTGCTCGTGTTCGAGATTCAAGGGGAAACTCTAAAAAAGAGAGAGTTAGTGCCACATCACTGGCTGAAGCCCGTTCTAATCTTAGAGACCAGGGTCTTTTCGTTCAAGAACTCAAACAGGCCCAAACCTTAAACCTCAAGACCAATTTTGACATTAAGGCAATCCAAACAGCTCTGACGAGTGTTTCGGTCAAAGATAAAGCGGTTTTCTCCCGTCAATTTGCCGCTCTGGTTAATGCTGGAGTTGCTATTGTCAGAAGCCTCGGCGTTTTATCAGAGCAGTGTGCTAATCCAAAGCTGAAAAAAGCCCTTGTAGCAATTAGCGCTGATGTTCAGCAAGGCGTTAACCTCTCAGAGGCAATGCGTAAGCATCCCCAGTGCTTTGATGGTCTATACGTCAGTATGGTTCAGGCTGGTGAGGTGGGCGGTGTTCTGGATGAAGTTATGAACCGATTGGCTAAGTTACTGGAGGACGTTGCCAGACTGCAAAACCAAATTAAGTCGGCACTCGCTTATCCAGTGGTAGTGGGAGCATTAGCCCTTGCTATCTTCATCGGGATGACTGTATTCCTCATTCCAATTTTCGCTAAAATTTTCCAAGACTTGGGAACCACGTTGCCACCATTGACGCAATTCATGATGTTTTGCAGCGAGACGCTAAGAAGTTGGAAGGTTCTCGTCCTGATTGGAATTGTTATAGGAATATTCATTGCCTTCCAGTATTACTACAAAACCCGAGTTGGTCGGGAAACCATAGACCGTCTCTCGCTGAAAATGCCTTTGTTCGGTGACTTGATTCAAAAATCAGCTGTAGCTCGCTTTAGTCGGACGTTCGGTGCCTTGACTCGTTCAGGTGTGCCCATTTTAACCTCCTTGGAAATTGTCCGAGATACAGCGGGAAATCAGGTGATTGCGAATGCAGTGGATGCAGCACGGCGAGAAATTCAACAAGGAGGAATGATTAGCGTTGCTATCCAAAAAGAGCAAGTATTCCCTCTGATGGCAGTTCAGATGATGAGTATCGGTGAGGAGACTGGTGAATTAGACGCCATGCTCATGAAGGTTGCTGACTTCTACGAGGACGAAGTGGAGCAGGCAGTAAAGGCGCTTACCAGCGTCCTAGAACCTATCATGATTGTGGTCTTGGGCGGTATGGTGGGTACGATTTTGCTCTCGATGTATCTACCTCTGTTTGCGGTCTTTGACAAGCTAGGATAGCCGTTAGAAGTTCTGAGTTTTGAGTTTTGAGTTGATTCCTTAACTCAAAACTCATGACTTGTTATGACATTGAAATATGAGTGTTAAAAAATCCCATTACGAAGGTTTGCTAGCAGAGTACAGCAATCAGCCAGCGGCGATCGCCTTGCTAAGGCAGCACCGACCATATATAGAAATGCTTCCTAGCCTGCGCAGACCGGAGGAAAGCATTATCACAATTCCATTGCCTGTGGTTCGGATTCGTCATCCGGCATCTGCTAGTCCAAACGGTGTCATGATGGCAGCGGCGGACGCAACCTGTCTCCCTTGTGATGTCGCAATTTTGATGTGCGACCCAGAGTGGAAAATTAAAACTGAGATCGAGATTTTTGTCTTCATACATCGTCCAGCAGAAGACTTTTCCGAGCTGTTGGGTCGTTGGAGACAGACTCAGGTTCTGCTAGACAAAGACTATGAGTGGATCATGCCTCTGCGCTACCAACACATTTTGAGTGAGGGTAACAACACCATCCATCCTCTATTCGTTGTCTTCTCAGAAACGCCAGAACGAATCAAGCGAGGTTTAGGGGGGGCATGCCTTCCGTTTGTCACTCAAGTACTCGACTCAGTGGTTGAGGAGACGGCAGAAGTTTTGTCGTAGCGATTAGGGCATGGGGGCATGGAGGCGTGAATATTCTTCCACTCATCTCTACCTTGACTACTGCACTAAGTTAAGCGAAACTGACAGATAGCTGATTCGCTGCTTTATCCAGTAATAAGTCTTGTTAAGTTTTGAGTCTCTATAATTCGATAGATGAAACACTACTTCAATAACTGACAGTTTATGGGTAAGTAAGTGAAGAAGATCTCGGTGATCCCCGAAACGATCTTGTGGGCGACAGGCTAGAGGCAGTAGCTGGATTGGCTGGATTTAATCACACCATTCTAAAGTCAGTAGTATGGAAACACTAGAGTTTGTGATTTACCCCGACGGTCGGGTGTACGAGAAGGTTACTGGCATTGTGGGTGCCTCTTGTGCTGAGGTCACGGCTGCAATTGAAGCTCATTTGGGGGAAGTACTCACCGCTGAGCAGACTTCAGAGTTTTTTGCTACAGCAATGCAGCAATGTACCATTGCAACCACTCAAGCGACGTTTAGCGAGTGGTAAGTTTTCAATTCAGTTCAGGTTGATTCATCAATAACTACCATGTCACACTTTAGCCAAATTAAAACTCAAATCCGTAGCCTCACGTTCTTGCAAGATGCACTCACAGATTTAGGAATTAACTGGAAGTCAGGTCCTCGACAAGTGCGAGGCTATCAAGGTCAAACTCGTAATGCCGAAGTCGTCATTGAGCAGGATAACGGTTACGATCTGGGCTTTAGCTGGAATGGCAACGAGTTCGTACTCGTTGCTGACCTACAGTACTGGCAGCAAAACTTGTCTGTTGACGGCTTCTTGAGGCAAGTGACGCAGCGTTATGCCTACCACACGGTTGTGAAGGAAACCGCTCGGCAGGGATTTCAAGTCGCTGAGCAACAGCAGCAGCAAAATGGTTCGATTCGCCTGGTTGTGCAGCGCTGGAGTGCATAATGTCTGATGTTTCGTCTCCGCTGGAGCCAGTAGCCCAACGCTCCCATCTGGAACCAGAGTTAGGTGGTGCTTTACGAGATACATCGGATCGCTCTGGGCTAGAGCCAGAGCTGGGCGGTGTTTTGCGGCAAAAGGGGGTCTATGTCGATGAAATTACCTGTATTGGCTGTAAGCACTGTGCCCACGTAGCTCGTAACACTTTCTACATTGAGCCAGACTACGGTCGCTCCCGTGTGGTTCGTCAAGATGGTGACTCCGAAGAGCTTGTTCAGGAAGCCATTGACACTTGTCCAGTTGATTGCATTCACTGGATGGATTACACGGAAGTGAAAAAGCTAGAGGAAGAGCGGCAGTATCAGGTAATCCCCCTCGTGGGCTATCCGGTTGAACAAGCTGTTGTTACTGCCCATCGGCGTCGTAGGAAGCAGCAAAGATCGGCTCAGAAAAAGACTCGTTCTTGATCTGTAGAGACGTTGCATGCAACGTCTCTACAGGGCGCGATGCTACCACTGCTTTGTAACGGTTTTTGAAGTCTCTCCACCACTCAGTTGATTAATGTGTCATCCTGAGAGACGAGAGCTAATTCGGTGACAGTGTTTGTTTTTAGTATTGACAGGCTTTTTCCTTTTGGTATTT
>CAXUIV010000452.1:3276-4537 GCA_964250875.1 uncultured bacterium | reverse complement strand
GTGCAATCTCCCCAAACTGCTTGCCACCTTCAGCAGTGCGATCAGTGGCATACTGCTTGGCGATAGCTTTCGCCTTTGCGGTCACCTCTTGCGGCTGAAAATCCGCCATCGCAATGACTGTATCTGCAACATCAAAGTAGTCACCACTGCCACCCATAACCAAGATTGTGGACACCCCGTGGTCTGTGTACATCTGACGGATTTTGTCTATAAAGGGTGTGATGGGTTCTTTCTCCTTAGAGATTAACGCCTGCATCCGGTGATCGCAAATCATAAAGTTGGTCGCAGATGTGTCTTCATCCACCAACAGCAGTTGCGTACCCGCCTCTAGTGCTTCCACAATGTTTGCTGCCTGTGAGGTGCTGCCACTGGCATTTTGAGTAGAGAACTGCGTCGTGGAACGACCTTGGGGCAAATGGTTGATGAACGGCGAAATATCGACACCCGCAATACTGCGACCATCCTCAGCCCGGATCTTGACTGCTGATGGATTGGTGACAACTCGTTCTCTGCCGTCATCGGGTATGTGGTTGTAGATTCCTAGCTCAATCGCTCTTAGTAGTGTAGATTTGCCATGATAACCACCGCCAACAATCAGAGTAATTCCAGATGGAATACCCATACCTGTAACTAGTCCTCGGTTGGGACAGTCGAACTCAACCCGCAACGAATCTGGAGATCGAAAGGGAACTAGCCGATCCTGAAGTGGTCGCTCATCTACACCGCTGCGGCGGGGTAAAATGGCACCATCCGCCACAAAGGCAACCAGCCCTGTTGCCGTTAGCTGTTGTCGTAGCCACTCAGCATCTTCGGCAGTTTCGACATGATGTTCAACTGCTGCGGCATCCAGGTTGCGATATTGCAGCGTGCTTACCAACTGAGGCAGGTCATTGTACAGCATTGCAACCGCTTGCTGTCCGGCAATGCGGCGACCAAAAGCAGGCAACCCAACTAAGAATCGCAGTTCAACCTCCTGATCGGTAATGAAGGTTGAGGTGCGTTCTAGAATTGCTTGCCCTGACCTAATCATCGCAATCAATCCGCTGTTGCCAGTACCTCGCTGCTGGCGACTTTGCGTTGCCCGGTCGAACTGACGGGTGAGGTAATCGCGCAGGGCAATTTCCCGGATAGGATTGCAGTATAGCTCACGCGGAAAGCCAGCTACAGTTTGCGGCAGCTTGACTCGGCACTGACTAGGTGTAGCAAAGGGATCGCCTTGGACGCGGTCAACGATGAAGGTAAAGTTGGGGAATTCGTAGCT
>CAXUIV010000452.1:1308-3176 GCA_964250875.1 uncultured bacterium | reverse complement strand
TCACAGGCGATCGCGTTTTTTTTAGAGGTGAAACTTTTAGGGTGGATTTGGATAGTTTGTAAGTGGTTTGTATCAGACTAAGAAGTGGGTAGAAATAAAGCACGCTAGGTTACAAAATGTAAAGCACTGTTTTTCTACCAATGCCCTATGACGCCAGTTGCCTCAAGTCGGGGAACCCGCCCACGGCACTGGCTCCCCCACGCCCGACTTCAACGTGACCGCCGACGCTCAAGGAGGTTTGGATGACACAGGCAGCGACTGAACCAAAGTTGACGTTTGAAGAATACGTAGATATTTGTGTTCAAACTGATGACCGCTATGAATTGGTGCGGGGAGAGTTGCGCTATATGAATCCCCCCACCGTTTTGCACTACCGAGTTGCTAAGTTTTTAGAACAAGTTTTAGATCGGGCAATTGAGGAGCATTTCAGCCTAGATGACTGGGAGACTTTTAGAGATGCAGGTCAGCGAACAGAGAACGACAGCTCACGCCTTCCAGACATTGTTATTGTCCCCAGAGCAGAAGCGGACAGATTACTCAGACAAACAGCTGTTTTACGAAGTCCCAGCTTGTTGGCAGTGGAGATTGTCAGCCCTAGCTCTGCTAGTGAGGACTACGACGAGAAACTGAGAGAGTACCAGACATTGGGTATACCTGAGTACTGGATAGTTGACCCCGAAGGATTAGGAGCAGCTAAGCACATTGGATTCCCAAAAGCTCCTACAGTTACGGTTTATCAACTCGTAGAGGGGAGATATGAGGGACGCCAATTTCGAGGCAGCGACCGGATCGACTCTCCCACCTTTCAAGAATTGCTAGTGACTGCTCAACAAGTCCTTACCGCAACCAATGCTTGATCCTTTCCTTGCCTATTTAATTCGTGGTCGTGCCAAGAGGCGGGCAGCCAGCACACCGCCGAGGAAACCAAACAAGTGGCCTTGCCAGGAGATGCCATACTGCAACGGCAAAACTCCCCAAATGATACTGCCGTAGAGAAAGCCCACAAGAAGCGAGAATGCAATTGATACCAAACTGCGCTCGAAGTAGCCACGCAGCAGCAAGAAGCCAAAATAACCAAAGATTACCCCACTAGCTCCAATATGGACCGAATAGGGTGAGCCAAACAGCCAAACCCCAAGGCCACTGACGAGCATTGTAATCGCAGTGACGACAAAAAAGTCACTGGTCTCGCGGAGCATGACGAACCAGCCAAGAATCAAAAAGGGAACAGTGTTGGCGATCAAGTGCCCAAATCCCTCATGCAGAAATGGTGCGAACAGAATACCGCGCAACCCACTAACTGTGTGTGGACGGATGCCGTATGCCAGGAGTGCCCCTCCTAAGAACAGATTAACGAACTCTAGAACCCAGAGTAATGCTACAACTCCACCTAAAATTAGGGCATGGGTTTTCAATTCACGGGCGATCGCTTTTGCTTCGTAATTACTCATTTATTTATTATCTGGATAGAATTTTCTAGCACGCGATCGCTCACACAAACATAGAATTTCTATTTACAGCCTCAATTCTATCCAATCCATCCCAGCTTTGGCTAGAGGATTCTCTGCCCCATGCCCTATGCCCTACGCCCTATGCCCAGCACTCTAATACCCACCCAATCTCCCTCGCCGCTTCGTCTCACGTTCAGCTCGACGAAACAGGAAAAGACCCAGAGTTAAGTAAGCTAACCCATTGAGCAAGGCAAGCGTAAACTGAACAGGATTGAGCATCTGCCCCCGTGCCATCAAGTCTCGGAGTAATCCTGCCCCCGGTGCCATCGGCAGCAGCAACCCTAATACTCGGAGTGGACCAACCCAAGTTTCAGTCGGAACGGTTAGTAGAAACAACAGGGCAAACTGGAAAATGCC
>CAXUIV010000452.1:0-1208 GCA_964250875.1 uncultured bacterium | reverse complement strand
GGTTCGTCTAGCAGCAGGAGTTGGGGTTCGTGAACTAAAGCAACAGCGATCGCTAGCTTTTGCTGCATTCCTCGCGAGAGCGTTTGGACAGTTGTCTGACGTTTTTGCAGTAGCTCAAACCGCTCTAAAAGCTCTCGCCCGCGCCTTCTAGCGACTGAACGGCTTAATCCCCTCAACACGCCAAAGTACTCCAGGTTCTCCTCCGGAGTCAGCCGCCAGTAGAGGTTGCGGTTCCCCTCCAACACCGCACCGATCAGGCGCAAAGCTTGGGAGTCACGGTGGGGGTTGCGATCAGCAATTCTGACTGAGCCATCATCAGGCAAAATCAGTCCAGCAATCATTTTGATTGTCGTCGTCTTACCCGCCCCATTAGGACCCAAAAAAGCTAATACTTCTCCAGCGGCAATATTTAAGGAGACGTCGCGCACCGCTTGAACGACTTTACCCTGATAGCGGTAAGCCTTTCTGAGGTGATGCACCTCAAGTGTTTTCATGCAGTCTCCTGTGGATCCACTAATTTCTATACTAGTAGTCTGTCAAGTGGATTCGCTTGTAGAGACGTTGCATGCAACGTCTCTACAGGGCAGTCGTATAGTAAATGAATAATTCTGTAGAAAACAACATGAGCGAAGTTATTGGCTTTATCGGTCTTGGAAGTATGGGCTTGCCGATGGCAACCAATCTCATTAAAGCTGGCTATAGGCTCCAAGTTTACAACCGGACTGCCCAAAAAGCAGAGCCGCTCGTGGCCCAAGGCGCTCAGTTAGCTGAGCGTCCTAGCGATGTGGTGGAGTCTGGCGGTATCGCAGTCTCAATGTTGGCAAATGACAAAGCGCTGGAAGAGACTGTACTTGGTGAAAACGGCATCCTGGAAAAGCTTGGTGCTGGTGGCATCCATTTGTCAATGAGTACGGTTTCACCCGCAACAGCCAATCATCTAGCTGCACAACACCAGCAACAAGGCTCTCACTATTTAGCAGCGCCAGTCTTTGGACGTCCTGATGCTGCTGCCGCCAAAAAATTGTGGATTTCCCTGTCGGGGAATGAGGCAGCTAAAGCACGGGTTCTACCAATATTAAACGACTTGGGGCAGAAGGTTTTTGACTTTGGTGAAGAGGTAGGAGCGGCAAACGTCGTCAAACTCGCAGGTAACTTTATGATCATCTCAGCGATTGAGGCGATGGCAGAAGCCTTTACGCTGGCTGAAA
>CAXUIV010000451.1:1656-4548 GCA_964250875.1 uncultured bacterium | reverse complement strand
CGACCAGCTGCATCCACTACTGCAATTCCCACCGGCACAGCTTCGAGAAATTGAGCCATCCGACTTTCGCCTTCGTGTAGCTCTGAGTAGAGTTTGGCATTTTCAATCGCAATCGCTGCTTGGGTTGATAACAGATGCAAGACCTGCGATCGCTCCGGTGTAAAGGCTCCAGTTGCTGATTGATTTTCTAGATATAACACGCCAACCAGCTTGGCTTGATTGAGCAGCGGCAAACAGAAAACAGATTGAGTTTGGTTTTGTTGAACGTATGGTTCATAAATAAAGTTACCTTCACGAGCCGCATCATTTAAGATGACAGCCTCATGAGTCCGGATGACATACTGAACGATTGATTCAGGTAGGCGATTTGCTGTTGGAATCGCTTGCAGCACTCTTGTAGCACAGACATGATCACCGTCATCGAGTTCACAAGCAGCTTCAATCACCCATTCTCCTGAGTTTTCCAAAAGCAGACATCCGGTTTGTGCCCCAGCATTCTCGATTAAGATCTGCATTAAGGAACGAAGCAACTGTTCTAGTTCAATTTCACGAGCGATTGCCTGGGATGCCTTCATCACCGCCACTAAATCGAAAGCGATAGGTAAGGTATTAGTAGTGGTTTCAGTAGTGCTGCTGATTGGCTTGGAAACTACAGGAGAAGACTGAGAAAAGAACTGCGGATAGCGAACTTCTAAATCCTTAACCTTTGCCGTCGCCCCCCACCGTTTGTAGCAGTAGTGTGCTTCCTTCATGTAGGTTTGGGCAATCTTTTTTCTACCTCTCGCCAGGTAGTGTTTAGCAGCCAATTCATAGGCTAACGCTTCTTCTTGAATAAACTCATTCTCAGATGCACCCGCTAGAGCTAGTTCATAAAACTCCTCAGCCTCAAGAAACTGCCCTAAGACTCGCGCTTTCTCTGCCTCGACTAAATGAAATTTATGTAGATAATTCATTGGGGCATGATTTGCTCCTTTTTGCAGCTTTTCTTGATTAGTGCTAACACAACTTAGCCAAGCTTCTTTTTCAGAGCTTGAAGCCTCAACCAGTAGACTCAAGAACACCAGAGACTCGTAGAAAAGAAATATAGGTGGCTCCATCGCTGCTACTTCTTCTAAAGGCTGCCTTACTAACACAGCAGTTTGTGCAGCTTGATGATACTCTCCAAATAAGTAACATAGTATAATTTTGTTTAAATAGAAGTAGTCAATTTCAGTTCTATATTCAACCGCAGCAGCGTGCAATAGCGCCTGCTCTTCATCATATACACTACCAGTTAAACGGCTGGGATTCTCAGATCTCCCTAACAAATTAAGGAGTGTCTGCCACAACACTGCAATCCGATTAGAGGGAGTTTCTTGTCTGATTTGTCTGATTGCTTTGCTGTAACCTGCCGTTTTTTGTTCCAGTTCCACGAGTTCCTCGCCGATAGAAAACGAGTAACAACATACATTACATGCAGCATGGCCAGCAAATTCAAAGTCTCCGGTCTCCACTGCGTTTTGATAAGCATCAACCAGAATCGGTATTGTTTGCCTAAGATGGACCTTCCAGTGCATGATGTGGGCACCCAATACCGTTAATGCTTTAACATTCCCTTTTTTTGTATTCAATCGTTCTGTCAAACTGAAAGCCAATTGACCAAATTTACAACCAAGTTCAATGTCTTGAACAACTGCACATAGAACATTGCCGTAAGCAACGTAACTCAGTGATGACCAGGTAGCATTGCCGTAGTTGATTGACAAATTTACCATTTTGCACACAAGCAGTATCATCAGTGCTGGTGATACCATAGATGCAGCAGCCACAATATTTGCTAGAATATACATTGCTGCCAGCGGTTCTGGTGCAGTCATCTTTGGTAGATGAATCAAGTCTTCTATTTCTCGTCCAGCTAATAGTGCCGCCGTTTCCTCCAATCCTTTTTGAACATCTAAGTGACTTGGATCTATTAAGACGACTTCTAGGAGCTTCAACACCTCCAGTCCAATTCTAACTGCTTCTTTCGGGTCGCCCTGTGACAAATATCTTTGAATTCTGCTGTCGTAAACCTGCACTTTGTCAAGCACTGTTTTAGCGTGGTCGAGTACCACTTCTACAAATTGTTCCATCTCCTCAAAGCGACCATGAAGATATGCTGCCCCTGCTGCTTCTGAGTACAGCGCCAAGGTGAGGTCATAATTATACCAATCTGGATTGAGGAGTTTAATCCCTGTATTGCAATATTTCAGAGCTGCTTCATAAGCCGTTGCTGCCTTGGCTTTCTGGCCTACCATTAAATTCAATCTGGCAATTTCAGTTCGTTCTGGTTGAGCGGTGACCAGCTCCATTCCCTGATTCAGGTGGTCCACAATTTCAAACAGTCGAGCTGAGAGTTGCTCTGGCGAAGTTTTTTGAAGTAAAATGCGACCGATCTGTAGATGAACAACCTGTTTTTGCGACTCATCAATTAAGGCATAGGCAGCTTGCTGTACGCGATCGTGCAAGAACTTATAATCCTGAATCAGCAAGTTTTCATCTAACTCAGAGGTGGGTAAAATTAACCCTGCCTGAACAGCTATCACTAAATCTGAAAAGAGTTGACGTGCCGTTCCACAAATCATAGAGAGTGTATCCAGATCGAACTCGTTGCCGACACAAGCCGCTAGCTGTAATGTCTGCTTAACCGATTCTGGTAGTTTGCTCAACTTATTCGTCATCAGCACAACAACATTATCTGTAATGTTCGTTGCCTGAATCTGCTCAATATTCCACTGCCAGTTGCGGCAGTCGAAATTAAACGTCAAATAGTTTTCCGTGTATAGCGTTTTCAGAAACTCGTTAATAAAGAAAGGATTACCCTCTGTTTTCTGCAAAACTAACTCCGCCAAGGAGCGAACAGTATCAGTGGTG
>CAXUIV010000451.1:0-1556 GCA_964250875.1 uncultured bacterium | reverse complement strand
ATCCACTGCAAATCATCCAAAAACAGCACAAGCGGATGCTCCTTGGAGCAAAATACCCGAATGAACTGCCCAAAGACTCGGTTAAAGCGGTTTTGAGCTTCGATGGCTCCAACTTCCGGGACGGTTGGTTGCTTACCAATAATTAATTCAACTTCCGGGAGCGCATTAATGATTAGCTGTCCATTACTTCCCACTGCCATGAGCAGGCGCGACCTCCACTGCTGCACTTGCTCGTCAGGTTCACCGAGCAGTTGCTGTACCAATTTTCGCAGGGCATCCACGAGCGCGCTGTAGGGAATATTGCGTTGAAATTGCTCGAATTTACCCCACATAAAATAACCGCGCTTCTCAGTAATTGGCTTATAGAGTTCCTGAACCAACGCTGATTTACCAATTCCAGCGTAGCCAGACACTAACATCATTTCGACTTTGAGTGGAGAATTTACTTCACTCCCCTTTCCGGAGACTCTATCAAACGCCGCCAATAGTGTTCTAATCTCTGCTTCTCGTCCATACAGTTTTTGAGGAATTTGAAACTGCTCCGAAACGTCTTGAAGCCCCAGTTGAACGCTACCAATTTGACCGCTTTCTGCAAATTGCTTGCAGCATTCTAAATCCGCCTTGATACTCCAGGCACTCTGATAGCGATCCTCCGCATTTTTTGCCATGAGTTTCAGAATTATGTCTGAAACGGGTTTGGGAATTGTTGGATTCACTTCATGCGGTGGTACAGGCGGTTTGGCAATATGGCAATGAACTAGCTCCAGGATGTCCGTGGTGGGAAACGGCAACTGTCCAGTCAAGAGTTCGTAGAACGTTACGCCCAGCGAGTAAAAATCGGTACGGTAATCGAGCCAACGATTCATCCGCCCGGTTTGTTCGGGAGATAAATAGGCAGGTGTGCCCTCTAACACATAGTGGCTCTTAAATGTCGGATTGGTGCGGTTAAACCGAGTGGCGATCCCGAAGTCAATGATTTTAACAACGCCAGTATCCGGATTAAAGACGATGTTTCCAGGATTAATATCTTTGTGAATAATATTGGCGGCATGGATTCTGCCCAGAATTCCTGTGAGGTCAATCCCAAGACGCAGAAACGTGGATAAGGGCATGGGGCGTGAGTGCTGCTTCCATCGCTCCAGGGATTTTCCACCAAAATCTTCTAAGAGAATAACGAGCGTGCGCTGATAGTCCTGCTGGCTGTATGCCTTGATTACACCCTCCAGGTTGAGGGAGCGTGTAATCTGATATTCCTGTCTGTAGCGCGTTAATTCTTGGGGAGAGGGATAATCCTGCTTGAGCATCTTGATGACAATTGCCCGCTCGTCTTGCGTGATACCTCGATACACTAGAGATGTTGCACTCTCATAGATTTGGCTGTGGACGGCAACTCCAGGTAAGGCAATCATTGAATCTCCCGACAAGTATCATGCGCCATACCAGCAAGTATATCAATTGCCATCGTCGAGTCGTCGAACCCGTACAGCGGCCAAGCTTAGGAGTGGTTAAGAAATAACTCACCGCCTGAGCTACCTCTGCTGCTGTGCCCAAATCAG
>CAXUIV010000450.1:0-4552 GCA_964250875.1 uncultured bacterium | reverse complement strand
CCATATCCCCACCTCCCCACCTCCCCATCAAACTATGCTGGCTCAATTCCAAGCTCGCTATCCAACAGGCAGTCTCAATTCTGAGCTACTGACCATTTATCAGGGAAAATTCGTCGTTCGGGTCTCGGTTCAGGTTGAAGGCGTCACTCGCGCCACTGGTATGGCGGCAGCAGAGACATTGGAAGTGGCAGAGGACAGGGCGAGAAGTCGGGCACTGATGGTCTTGGGAATCCAGTCAGAGACACAATTACTGCCACATTCTTCATCTGATACCACTACTGAGGTACAGACCCAACGCAAGGAAACGGTATTTGCATCTGTGCCCGCACAACAGATAATTTCCTCTGCCGCAACAACCAGCCCAGACGACCGTAACTATGGATTCTCGCCCAACACGCCGTTTATGGAAGCGTTAACACCTGCTCCAGCATCTCTAGATCCGGATGATCGCTCTTTGACTGCCACTCCCATAGCAAAACTAGGATCAGAACCGCAATCAGCAGTTGGGAATTTGGAGTCGCTGGCTGATGGTCAGGCTGGAACCAGTGAGGAGACGCCTATCGTTCCGTTGAGTAAGGTAACATCACTGTTCTCACCCAACTACGAGCCTCAAGCGAACGCAGACGTACTGGAACTGGGTGCTAAAACTGGGGTGTCAACAGATGAGCCAATTGACCTATCTGACGCGATCGCTCGGACTACAGTTGAACTGAAGCGATTGGGCTGGACCAATAAACAAGGACGCGACTACCTGGAACGGACATACGGTGTGCGATCGCGTCAACAGCTAGATAACGAGCAAATGCTGGAGTTTCTCCACCACCTTGAATCACAGCCGTCTCCAAGTAAGTAGACTGAGGGGTTCCCTCAGTCTCCTCCCCTTACCCAACAGCCACCATCGGTCGGCTACCAGCGGCGTGACGATCAATCACCTGATCAATTAGTCCGTAGTCCCTAGCTTCATTTGGAGACATGAAGAAATCCCGCTCGGTATCTTCCTGAATCCGCTCTAGGGGTTGGCCAGTGTGGTCAGCTAAAATCTCGTTGAGTCTCTGCTTTGTGTAGAGGATTTCTCTAGCCTGAATCTCAATATCCGTTGCCTGTCCCTGAGCGCCACCTAACGGTTGATGGATCATAATCCGAGAGTGCGGCAGACTCATCCGCTTACCCTTGGTACCGGCGCTGAGCAGGAAAGCGCCCATACTAGCCGCCAGTCCTGTACAGATAGTGCAAACATCTGGGCGAATGTGCTTCATTGTATCAAAGATGCCCATTCCCGCCGTCACCGAGCCACCGGGGGAGTTGATGTAGACATAAATGTCTTTTTCCGAGTCTTCAGCATCTAGAAACAGCAACTGAGCAACAATCAGGTTGGCTAAGTTGGAGTCAATCTGTTGTCCTAAAAAAACGATGCGCTCCCGCAGTAGCCGGGAGTAAATGTCAAAGGCGCGTTCGCCCCGTCCAGATTGTTCAATAACGATAGGAATCATTGATGCTCGCTGCTGTTGATAATTTTTCTTAATTCTAACGATTCTGGGGATGTGCCAGTTACTATGCTGTCATTTAACCAGTAATAAATACTCAATAGAGTGATTCAATAAACTGAGTACGCAATAAAACTGCCACAGTGACACTGAGTTGGAGGTGCGTCTGCAATGCCTGAAAAACTTTTGCAAGCGGTCATTTTTACATTCTTACTTAACCTAATTGTGGGGATCGGTCAGACATCGACAGCCCGAACCACTACAGCATCACCCTCAATAAGCTCACCAATAAGCTCACCCTTAGTAAGCATGGTGCAGCGTCTTCATTAGATCCGCAAAAGTCTTTGCGCCTAACGCCTCCGGCTAATGCGACCAAAAACTCAATGACTCGACGGTGGAATTCGCTCGGTCGTAATCAGTGCATCCATCACGGATTTAACGACTGGGGCTGCTACAGTGGAGCCAAAGACATTTCCTCGTGGCTCATCCACCACTGCTAGGACGACATAGCGCGGAGATTCCGCTGGTAGAATGCCGACAAAGCTAGTGATCTGAGTACTGCTGTAGTAGCCACCGTGCGGATTGGCCTTTTGGGCAGTACCAGTCTTGCCAGCGATCCGATAGCCCTGAATCGCTGCTGCTTTGCCCGTCCCATCTTTGACAACATTCTCCATCATCTCGATCACTGTCTGTGTTGTTTGTGGAGAGAAAATTGGTCGTGGCGCTGGAAACGTGGGTTGCCAGTATAGTTGGCCTTTGCTATTAAACAGTCCTCGCACCACATGCGGCGTCACTAACTTGCCCCCGTTGGCTAAAGCGCCATGCATCTGTACGAGCTGGAGGGGTGTGAGGGTAAATCCCTGACCGAAGGAAGCAGTCGCCCGTTCAACTGGGGAGGCGAGAAACTGCTCTCGACTTTTTAGATAGCTAGGTACCTCAAAGGGCAGATCTGTCTTGGTCATTTGCCCCAAACCCAACCGCTCTAGCCAGCCGTAGTAAAGCGCTGGCCTTACCTGCTGCATCATTCTTACCATACCGATATTGCTGGAGTACTTCAGAATTTGAGCGACCGTCATCAATCCATGATTCTCGCCTTCAGCATTTTTAATCGGCCAGCCTGCTACGTAGATTTGGTCGCCGTCGCGGAACACGCTGTCTGGCTGAACTGCCCCAGATTCCAACGCGATCGCCACATTCAGCGGTTTGAACGTTGATCCCGGCTCGTAAAGGTCTGACAGCGACCAGTTTTTGAATAATCCTACTTGTGATTTGTAGTATTGATTTGGATCATAGGTTGGCTCTGCCACCAGCGCCAGCAGAGAGCCATCTTGCGCATCCATCACAATGACTGTGCCGCGTTTGGCACCAAACTTTTTCAGTTGCTGCTTGAGGGCAAAACGAGCGGCTCTTTGAAGTCCACTATCAATGGTTAGACGCAGTTGCAAATCGTCGAAATGGAGAAATCCTTCTGGGATGTGGTCGGGCATCAGCACTCCATTACCGGATCGACTGAGTCTTACCGTCTGCACAGAGCGCTCTAGTAGTTTCTCCTGGCTATATTCCACTCCAGCTTGACCGCGACGGTCAAGATCCACGTATCCGACCACGTCTGCGACGAGATCCTGTTGTGGGTAGAGACGGGAGTATTGCTGTATCAGCTCTAGGCCGTCGTTATGCATAGCGGCAATGCGGTCGGCCATCTCTTCCGATAAAGCAGGAGAAATCCGAATGCCGCTGTCGCGGAGGTTAAACTCTTTCAGGAGGTCAGCTTCAGGCTGATTGAGGATTGGAGCTAGCCGTAGTGCGATCGCGGCTTTAGACGCTTTAAATAATTTGGGATGGGCATACAGGGTATAAACCAGCCGGTCTATTGCCAACATGTTGTTGTTGCGGTCAGTCACTGGACGGCGAGGGGTAAAGGGCCGCAGATAAAACATCTGCTGCTGTCGAGCTCTCTTCAGCAGCACTGACGACCGGACAATTTGTAGATGGTACAGATTCAAGGCTATGCCGCAGCCAGAAGCAATCAGTACGCCCCAAATCAGCAACAGCCGTGCTTGAGGACTGGCGGCCAGTCGTCCCTTCCCAGACCCTCCATTCTGAACGTTGCGTGCGGAGAGTGGCGATCGCGGTTTTCCCCCGTTAAGCCAACCTCGGATAATCCCCCCTGTTGAGCGAACTGGTGTCCTTCTGACTTGAGAATTTGGCAGACTTGTAACTTTTGTGCCTTCTGACTTCTGCATTAAGCTACACCACATTCAAATTTCATGTTCTTCTTTAAGGGGGGGACGGAGATCCATTACCTAATACCCCATCGGCGTTTGGTCAGCTACCTTGTTGCCTAGGATTCCCGCTCTAGCTATGGGGGCAGGAAGTTGAGGTGCTGGCTGGAGAAAAATTGCCTGAGTCGGACTTGATGGTACTAGCCCTGTATTTGGCTGTTCAGCTTGCAACGCCATTTGATTTTTCAGCACCTCACTGGTAGTCGTGAGCTGCCGCTCATCGCGCTGTAAGATGACTAACTTGTGGTAAGACTGACTCCAAAGTTGCTGGCAATACACTGTCCAGCCATAGAGACCGAGTGTCGCTGTCACGAGTAGAAAGGTAAGAACTGTCGATTGCTGCTGTAGTCTGCATAGTTGTTGCAGCCAGAATGGTGCCGATTGAGAACTCGGCAAGATTGGAACTTGACTACTCGTACTAGAGCGATTAAATTTGGTCGCAGCTAGGGGTTTGACTGCCAGATGGGATGCAGCAACCGTTTTTGCTCTCGATGGTGCCCGTCGCTTACGGACAGGAACAGCGGATTTTGAAGCAACAGTCATAGACTTAAAGAATAAGTGAGCTACCAACCATTTACTTGCCGACGACCCCCTCACTCCATGTTTAAAGTCCAGAAGCTGGCGGAGGCCGCACTGTCGGTCATTCTAGATTTTGGATTAGTCGATCTCAGATCTAAAATTGGCTGACTACTGACCGCCAAGACATCGCACCCATACTATCATCAGCATTCATGCATTTTACTGGGGAATGGGGACGGAAGATGGGGCGATGGGGTGATGGGGTGA
>CAXUIV010000449.1:0-4561 GCA_964250875.1 uncultured bacterium | reverse complement strand
ATCATTGCCTCTGGTAGGTGGATACTGATTGCTCCTTGAGTGTGCCGCCAAGCTTTGCGACGCTGTGCCCAAGTCGCGATCGCCGCAATCTCTGGTTCTGCCTGCACCCCTAGCTCCAGCATTTCATCTACGTCTTCGTAGGTCAGGCGATAAGTCGGCTTAATCAGGCTGGCGTGAATGCTGTAATTCTGGACTGCTCCGGATTCCGCTAAAATGACCCCAAAACTCAATGCCGCACAAATCCGACCTTGGATCAAGCTCATTGGTCCGGTTGCCAATGCTGGCGGGAACATCGGCACCATCCCGGTTGGCAAATAGACTGTCGTGCCGCGTCGTCTGGCGTCTAGATCTAATTCATCTTCAGGGACCAACCAGCGGGTGGGATCAGCAATGTGAACCCAGACCCGCTGCCGTCCGTCTGCCAGCGCTTCCCAACTCAGACCATCATCGATCTCACTGGTACTTTCATCATCAATCGTATAGACCTTAAGATGGGTTAGGTCCACACGGTATGAAACATCGAGATCGGGAGGCGGGGAATCCAAGCGCTGCTGGGCCACTTCTAATACCTTGGTAGAAAACTGTACCGGGATTTGACTACGCCGCAGAAACAGGTTCTCGTGGAGACTCCACAGACCCAGATCTACCAACAGTTGGAAGGCCGATTGGGGAGTGACCGGACGGCCTAAGACGGTCATCGTTTCCGCCACGGGGATTGGGGGAGGATAGGCACGTGCAGCAGCGTCTTGGTTCATTCCAGCCCGGACAGCCTCCGCACTCAAAACTGCATATCGTTCTATAGCTTCCAAACGTTGGCGCTCTTGCCGATCCCACTCCACCGCCTTGCCACTCAACGCCTGAGACACTCGATCTAAAAATTCCTGCTGCTCCCGCTGCCGGTTTGTCTCTACTTCCAGCTGGTGTTTGCGTTCAGCTACCTGAGCAGCAGTTCGAGGCTCGTAGCCATCTCCCTTTTGCTTAAAGTAGAGCTTATCTTCCGATAGTAAGCAATGAGCGGCGTAGCACTGAGGTAAAGTCTGTTCTGAGAACAACAGATTCGCCATTCCCGCGCTGGTTACTGTCTCACCGTCCTCAACGAGCAGTTCCCAAGCTACCTCCAAACTAGAGGGGTCAAGGTAAGGTTCAACCTCTTCTAGGAAACGCTTGATTTCCGCCTGCTTGTACGTCTGGCCAGAAACTTCATAGGTGAGCTGTCGGGGAGCAAGACTGTGAGATTGACCGCGTTCGTCTACCACGAACCAACGGGTTTTGCCGTCTGGACGTTCTACAACGCCAAGACGGCGATCGCCTTGTACCCTAAATTCAACCAGTGTTCCCTTGTCCACGGTAATCGCAGTCAATAATTAGCCAAGATTGCTTTTGGATTCAATCCAAACGCTCTGCACCAGTACACACCAAAATCGAATTATCCTTCAGCATTGATAAATGGTAACAAAGCCACAAGGCGCGATCGCTTGATCGCCACTGTCAAGTCTCGCTGCTGTTTAGCTGTCAGCCCAGTAATCCGACGTGGCAGAATCTTGCCCCGCTCAGTGATAAATTTTCGCAGCAAATCGACATCTTTATAGTCAATCGGGTCCCCTGGTTTGATGGGAGAGAGGCGACGACGGTAGTAACTCATCTCTTTACTTGATTTCCTTGTGAACAGTATGTTGGTTGCAGTGAGTACAGAACTTTTTCAGCTCTAACCTTGCTGTTGTGTTGCGCCTATTCTTCGTCGTGGTGTACCGATTGACACCGGGCGATCGCTTCGCTGGATTTGTGCGACACTCAGTACATTCCAACGTTATAACGATCCGGACACCCTTACTCTTGGCCATAGTCTTACAAACGTGACTTAGAAGAAATTAAACACAATTGCTAATTATGTCATATAAAGACGAGCAGGCGCAAGCGGCTGTTTGAGTACTTGAGGGAAGAATTCCTCCAATTAAAACGTGTTTTTAAAAACTCCAAAAAATTTACCATTTTTAGAAGCGGTATGTTGGCAAAGCAATATATGGAGCCTTACACCCCAGGAGATGCTGCATCGATACGAACGAGGTTGGCACTATCGGGGTGTTTTGACTGAATTGAGCGGGGAGGAGGCAGAATTTGTTAGGGCGTTGTGTCGTCGCTATGGTTCCTGGATCGATATGAGCTTCGAGCTAGAGTACCATCAGAAAGTTCTTGCGGTTCTGAGCAGGTTGAATGTGGAGTTTCTCGAAGCGTGTTTTGCCTACTTTGGAGGAGGGACTCTTTTAACGCTCAAGTACGACGAGTACCGAGTCAGTAGAGATATTGATTTTCTTTGTTCCTCTCAGCAGGGTTATCGCCGACTGCGTCAGGAAATTTTTGTTCAAGGGTATAACGCAGTATTTGCGGACCAAAGCGGAATCTCGCTTCCTAGAGACATTCAGAGCGATTCATACGGGGTTCGGTTTCCGGCGATCGTCGATGACGTCTCCATCAAGTTTGAGATTATTCGAGAAGGGCGAATCAAACTTGAGCTTCCAGACCACCTGGATAGCCTTCCGGTTGCCTGCCTAAGTCCAGATGATTGTTTTGCCGAAAAGCTGTTGGCGAATTCGGATCGCTGGCTGGACGCCTCGGTAGAATCGCGAGATCTGATCGATTTGGCGATTCTACGATCGCACTCAGCAATTCCTGAAGCCGCAATCGCCAAAGCTGAAAGTGCTTACCCGGTTGTTGAACCATTGAAACGAGCGATCGCTAACTTTCAAGCCAAACCCGATTACCGAGAACGCTGCTATGGGTCCCTAAAAGTGCGATCACCAAAAACTATAGTAGACGGTCTCGATCTGCTGGCCTTTGACTTCGGGCTGCCTACAACCGAAAGAGCATCTGTCGAACAGTAATATCATGTCCTAGTATGTTGTGGAGCGATCGCCATGCTGCTGGTAAATGACGCAGAGACAATTATTTTCAACTCGGTGCAATCCCTATATGGACAGCAGGATAGTGAAGCTGTGGACCTGTTGGCAGCAACTGGGCGCATTCTGGCAGCACCAGTCGTGAGCCAACTGGATTTTCCCCACTGGGATAATTCCGCAATGGACGGGTATGCGGTGCGTTATGAAGATGTGCAGCATGCCCAAGCCTCACAGCCTACCGTTCTAGAAATCGTTGAAGAGATTCCGGCTGGACGACAGCCGTTGATTTCGGTCTCTCCAGGACAGGCAGCGCGGATTTTAACTGGTGCAGTCATGCCAGTGGGGGCGGATACGGTAGTGATGCAGGAGCAAACACGGCGAGAAGGCGATCGCGTTTCGATCCTGGCTGCTCCTAAACCACAAGAGTTTGTGCGACATCGGGCGTCCTTTTACCGAGCTGGAACACCGTTACTGCCAGCAGGAATCAGGCTCAATGCCCCAGAAATCGCCGTCCTCGCTGCTGCTCAATGCACTCAACTAGGCGTTTATCGGCGTCCCCGCGTAGCAATTCTGTCTACTGGTGATGAACTGGTGACACTTAACCAACCGCTGCAACAGGGTCAGATTGTAGACTCAAATCAGTATGCTCTTGCAGCGTTGGTAGCGCAGACTGGGGCAGAACCAGTGATGCTGGGCATTGTGCCCGACCAGCCAGAGGTATTGAAACAGGCGATCACTGGAGCGATAGCCACAGCCGATATGGTGCTATCTTCTGGCGGCGTCTCTGTAGGAGATTATGACTACGTTGATCAGATTCTGGCATCACTGGGAGCAGAGATTCATATTCGTGCTGTTGCCGTCAAACCAGGCAAACCCTTAACAGTTGCCACATTTGCCACTCACCAAAAGCCAGTGCTGTACTTTGGTCTACCAGGAAATCCGGTTTCAGCGATGGTAAGTTTTTGGCGATTTGTTCAACCAGCAATTAGAAAGCTAGCTGGAATGACGCAGTCGTGGGGACCAACATTTGTGCAGGCGCGATCGCGCCACGATTTACGGTCAGATGGCAAGCGAGAAACTTATCTTTGGGGTCAGCTACACTCAGTAGACGGCTACGAGTTTCAGCTAGCTGGCGGTAGCCACAGCTCTGGCAACTTAATTAATCTGGCTCAAACTAGTGGCCTAGCTGTTCTACCTGTGGGTGAGCAATCAATTTTAGCTGGCGAACCCGTGCGAGTTTTACAAATATGAAAGGCTCTCGCATTAGCCGTTAGGCGAAGCGTAGCGTTAGGCGCAGAGGCGCAGAGGTAGAAGGACTGACTCATACTCCAATCAAGCAACGCCGTCTCAAAGATGTCTTTGCGTCTTTGCGCCTTTGCGAGAGCCAGATCCAAGTTACAGTAGGCCCCACTTCCCGCTGGGCCGCACTGTTGTCCAATTCGTTTTGGCTTGAGACAGCTGATCTTCACCAACGTTGGCACCCGTGAGATTAGCTCCACAAAGATTAGCTCCTCGAAGGTTAGCGTTTTTGAGGTAAGCCTGACTCAGGTCTGCATTGCGCAAGTCTGCTCCCTGTAGATCGGCATGATTTAGGTAAGCCCGACTCAAATTCGCCTCTCTTAAATTCGCCTGATTGAGACTAGCTTTACCAAAATCGCTATTGCACA
>CAXUIV010000448.1:0-4578 GCA_964250875.1 uncultured bacterium | reverse complement strand
TTCATCCCTGGCGCGAGCATCTAAAATCGAGTTTGCCCCTTCTCAAAAAAGCTTATCAGGTTGGCCTGGATTCTGGAGATCTACTCTTTGCTGGTTTTGCTTTTGGGCAAGCAATCTGCCATCGCATTATGAAAGGTGACGACATATGTAGTATTTACGATGAGTCTAAAGCCTGCCTCAGTTTTTATCAGCAGATAAAAGATGAGAGGATGACGATCATTCTAATAGTATGGCAGCGGCTGTGTTTGAATTTACAGGGATTCACCAAGAGTAAATGTACTTTAAATAGCGATGATAGCTTCGATGAAGCTCAGCATTTGGAAAAGATAAATCATAATGGTTCCTGCATGGGGATAGTTTGGTACCATTTGATAAAATTACAAATATTGTTTCTTTATGAAAATTATACGGATGCAATAAAAATGGCGCTCGTACTTGAGAACAGCCCCGCCATTCCTGGTCAACTATCTATAGTCGAGCATTACTTCTATTATTCTTTAACAATAGCAGCTCTCTATTCTGAATCAACTACTAAAGAAAAGAAAAAGTATTGGATGACCTTGGAAAAGAACCAGGTAAGGATGAAGAAATGGGCAGACAATTGTCCAGCTAACTTTCTTCACAAGTACTTATTGGTTGCTGCTGAAATGGCACGCATTTCTGGTAATGATATAGAGGCAATGAGATTATACGATCAGGCTATTAAATCTGCTGAAGAAAACGAATATATTCAAAATGCAGCAATTGGTAACGAACTAGCAGCGAAATTCTATCTGGCAAACGGATTTTATACAATTGCCAAGACATACATGACGGAAGCTCGCTATGGCTATGCTAAGTGGGGTGCCACAGCTAAAGTCAAAGACTTAGATGAAAAGTATCCACAGCTACTTTCTAGAAATGCAGGAGAAATACAAAACACATCTACAAAAGCAAGTATATCTATAACCTCTGGAAACTCAGAATTACTGGATTTAGAGACAGTAGTCAAATCATCTCTTGCTCTTTCTGGTGAGATTGTTCTAGAGAAATTGCTAGAAAAATTAATGAAAATTGCCATTGAAAATGCCGGAGCGCAAAAAGGATTATTCATAGTAAAGAGAGAAAATAAGTTAATAATTGAGGCAGAAGGTACAGTTAATGAAGGTGTCATCTTACAATCAATTCCAGTTAAAAACTGCTGCAATTTGCCAATTTCCATCATAAATTATGTGGAAAGGACAAAAGAAAACCTGGTTTTAGACGATGCGTCCTGCGAGAAAATATTTTCTACAGACTCATACGTTCTGACAAATCAACCCAAATCAATTTTGTGCCTGCCAATAATCTACCAAGGAAAATTAACTGGTATTCTCTACCTGGAGAACAATCTAGCTACAGCAGCTTTTACTCCAGAAAGGTTAGAGGTATTAAAACTCTTAACTTCTCAAATCTCTGTTTCTATTGAAAATGCACTTCTCTACACCAACTTACATACTTATTCTCAAGAACTAGAGGTCAAGAATACGGCGCTGCAACAGTCTGAAGCGCGATCGCGAGAACAAGCCTTACAGCTAAAACACGCTCTGCACGATTTACAGCAGACTCAGATGCAGCTGGTGCAGACTGAGAAAATGTCGGGTCTCGGTCAACTGGTGGCTGGAATTGCCCATGAACTGAATAACCCCATCAACTTCATCTCTGGTAATGTTTTCCACGCCAAGGCATATATTCAAGACCTGCTGAGTCTACTCCACCTTTACCAGCAGCAATATCCCCATCTCACCCCTGAAATTCAAGCCAAACACGAGGCGATCGAACTGGACTTTCTCGTTGAAGACCTTGCCAAAATCGTGGATTCGATGAAAATGGGCACTGACCGCATCCAGCAGCTTGTTTTGAGCTTACGCAACTTCTCACGCCTGGATGAAGCCCAGAAAAAACCAGTTGACATTCACGACGGGCTAGAAAGCACGCTGCTCATTCTTCAACATCGCCTGAAGCCTTGCGCAGAACGTCCAGCAATTCAAATAATCAAAGAGTACGGCGACCTACCTCTGGTGGAGTGTTATGCCGGACAGCTAAACCAGGTATTTATGAATTTGTTAGCCAATGCGATTGATGCTTTAGAGGAGGGGAAAGGGCATGGGGCAGGCAAAGGGGAAGACCCGAATACTCCCTCGATTTGGATTCGTACTGAAGTTTCCTCTGACTCTCATGTGACGATTCGGATTGCGGACAATGGTCCTGGGATGAATGAGAAAGTACGCCAGAGACTATTTGACCCCTTCTTCACCACTAAATCAGTGGGCAAAGGCACTGGGTTGGGGCTGTCCATCAGCTACCAGATTGTGGTAGAGAAGCACGGTGGCCAGATCAGTTGCGTTTCAGCGCCCGGTCAGGGAGCAGAATTTGTGATCGCGATCCCAATTCAGCAGCATAATTAGGGTTGATTGTCTTTCTTCTGACTCTTGTGAGCTTTACGATTCAAAATGCTTTAATTCCGGTTGAGAACGGTTATGACACAGTAGATGTGCAGATCCAAGGAGATCGCATCACTGCCATCGCGCCGCAACTAGAAGCGATCGGCACAGCGATTGAAGGTCGAGACAAATTACTCCTGCCTGGTTTCGTCAACGCCCACACCCACTCCTCGGAACTGTGGCAGCGGGGGCTAATTGCACCCCTACCTCTAGAATTATGGGTTGCGGAACTCTACAACTTCGCCCATCTCAATCCAGAGCAAGTTTATTTATCCGCTTTAGGAACAGCAGTAGAAACCCTCCTATCTGGAGGAACGACCATTGTCGATCACTTGATTTTGATTCCACAGCCGAAAATCGAAACTGTTGCCGCAGCGATGCGCGCTTATAAGGAGGTCGGCATCCGCGCCTTTGTGGGACCAATGCTCCAAGATGGCAGCGTTGCCGCCAGCATGCCAGGAAGGACCACCGATCGCGCATCTTCCTTTCCCACAGCCGCAGCCACGCTGGAACTCATGGAAGAAATGGTCTCTCACCTACATCAACCGGCGGAGATGGCAAATATTCTGATAGCACCAACAGGAACTCAACGGTGTTCGGATGAGCTGTTTGAGGGGTGTATTGAACTGAGCGAGCGCGCCCAACTCTGCCGCCACGCTCATCTACTGGAAACCAAAGCCCAAAAGCAACTGGCGCAAGAAAAGTATGGCTGTAGCGCAGTCGAACACCTTCAGCAAATCGGTTATTTAGGCGATCGCACTTCCCTCGCCCACGGCATCTGGTTAGACGACTCCGATCTCGCTATCCTGGCAGAAACTCAATCCACAGTCGTTCATAATCCCCTCAGCAACCTGCGCTTGGGCAGTGGCATCGCTCCAATTTTGAAATACCGCCAAGCTGGAGTGAACGTCGCTTTTGGCTGCGATGGTTCTGCAAGCAACGACTCGCAGGACCTACTGGAAGCGATTAAAATCGGCTCAATTTTGCACAACATTACCGACCCAGACTATCACCACTGGCTCACTCCCCGTCAGGCAGTCGAAATGGCATCTCTAGGTGGTGCTAAGGGAGTGAATATGTCAGAGCAACTCGGTTCCCTAACGGTGGGTAAGAAAGCCGATCTCGTACTCTACGACCTCACCAGCCTGTCATTGCTGCCCCGGACTGACCCGATTGGCTTACTGGTTTTGGGTCGTCCCACCCAAGCTGTTCACAGTGTTTGGGTCAATGGCAAGCAGGTTGTTGCCGATGGCAAAGTAACAACTATAAACGTGGATGGATTGCGGCAAGAACTATTTAACCTCAGCCAATGGCAACCTCGCCGCCAGTCTAGAAGCGTGAGTCAAATTGAAGCTCACTACCGGACGGTAATGGGCTTGCCGTAAACAGGTGGTAGGTGCTAAGAGTAACGATCAATGGATACACAAGGATTCACAAAGCGGTCAGCACCGCGATCGCTACAACGCCACTTCATGGACAGTCTCGCTCTGTAAAAGAGTTAGGCGTATAGCAATTGATTCATAATCTCATCAGCTGTCAGGGCACTCACTAGAATACCAATCCGCCGTGCGACTTCCTAAGCAGTTTTCTGGGGCACAACGATAATCCCAAAGTGCTGTTTGTCCTCCTTCATGTATTGGAGATGCAACCGCTCAAAATCTACTCGGTTATGAGTCAGGATACATCTGCCCAGAGAAGCTGCAAATTCAAGCTGTTCGCGATCAGTTCTACCGAGGGTTGCTTGTTCAGGAACAGTTGTGACATCAAGGCCGCGAGAGCGCAACAGTGTAGCAACCAATGCCGACATATCTTCATCGGTGTAAAGGATGGCGAAAATTGTCACAACGTGCCCAATGCAGCCTTTACAGATGAATGCACCAACTCTTCAGGCACTTGATTACGCTCAATGTACTCATTAATCTCTGCTTGATGATCGAGATAGAAACTCAGGGCATCAAACACTTGTGCCAGGGTGAGATGAGGCAAATGGTTCAGGACTTCTTCTGGCATAACCCCTAACCGCCACAAACCAACAATGGCGCGGACTGATGTCCGAGTGCCGGTAATGATTGGCTCTCCACTCAAAATCTCAGAGTTGCGAGTAACGTAGCGAGAG
>CAXUIV010000447.1:0-4589 GCA_964250875.1 uncultured bacterium | reverse complement strand
TGATCAGCGCAGTGGAAGATAGGCGATCGCTGATTGAGGTGTGGCCATTTTGGGCGGAAGCACTGTGGATTTGGGGTTGGGCGATCGTTGGAGGTGCCTTGGCATGGCGTTACCGTTCTCTGCTTATAGTGCTTATGGAAGGAATGGCGATCAGGGTTTTGTGCATGCTTTGCTTTTACCTGCTTATTCATGGTAGATGGGTGCCGATTGTGCCTTCAGTTCTGTCTTTAATTGGAGCAGGCGGTGCTGTTGTTTACTTTACATGTCTAGGCGAAAAGACAGATTGAAGTGCGGACGATCGCTACAATGATTTCTCTAAGAAGAGATAGCAAACCTATTTGATTTGTGAGCAGTATTTTTGTTGACGAACCGCTAAGACGCAGAGAAGTATTTTAGACTCATTAAGGATTGTCCATGAAACTGATTCGCTGGCTTCTTCTCTTTATCCTCGTGTTGGGCTGTTCAATTGCTGCGGCTCCCACAACCGAATTGTGGAACACATCACTCCAAGCCTTGCCTGTTCCACAGCTTCCAAGTGCAGCCCCTGCCAAACCGCTTTCTGCTCTGAAGCTCGATCTGAAGAAACTGACGCAGACTCTTGATCGCAACGACATTGCCGCCGCTGTCCAGCAGGTTGAAGTGGGTTGGAAGCAACAGTATGAAGACTACTATAGGGGGCAGATGACGAGTTCGTTACTCAGTGTTGAGCAGATAGGTTACAGCCTCAACCGAATTGCCCAGCTAACGGGTAAAAAGACAGCTCTCGTTTATGTCATTTCCACCCCTAAGCAGTTGGAACTCATGCTGGTGCCTCCCAGCGGTAAACTGAGTCATCGACGGGTCGCCGTCGCGACTCAAAAACTCCTCACCGAAACCGTCAAAACCTTTGAATTGGGCGTAGTGAACGTCGATTCTCAGCCATCAGATTATTTACCTGCCGCTCAGCAGCTTTATCAGTGGATCATTGCCCCCCTGGAATCTGAGCTTAAAGCGCAGCAGATTGACACATTAATATTTTGTCTGGGCGGAGGGTTGCGCAGTGTGCCAATGGCTGCTCTGCACGATGGTCATCGCTTTCTGGTTGAGAACTATAGCCTTGCGATTATTCCTGCCTTTAACCTGCTCGATCAAAACCCTGCTCGTCTTGCGGGCACAAGAGTACTGGCAATGGGAGCTTCTCAATTTCAGCAAGCAGGCTCTCTTCCAGCGGTTCCGATGGAATTAGCTACAATTAGCAAGCTTTGGCGGGGGGAATCCTGGTTGAATCGAGACTTCACCCTCGAAAAATTGAAGGCACGGCGATCGGCTGCTACTTTTGGAATTCTTCACCTAGCGACTCATGCCACGTTTGCTACTGGGGCAGTAGATGCCTCTTACATTCAATTTTGGGATAGAAAATTACAATTAAGTCATTTACAGGATTTGGGCCTACGCTTTCCAGCGGTGCAACTGTTGGTCTTAAGCGCTTGTCAAACCGCATTGGGCGATAAAAATGCAGAACTGGGCTTTGCAGGCTTGGCAGTGCAATCAGGTGCGAAGACAGCTTTAGCAAGTCTATGGTCAGTGAGTGATACCGGGACGCTCGCTCTCATGGCTAACTTTTATCAACGGCTAAAGTCGGCTCCCATCAAAGCTGAAGCTTTGCGTCAGACTCAAATAGCAATGCTCCGCAGACAGCCTGATCTGCATCGTGTCTTAACTCCACAATTTGCGTCTACGCAGGATGACTTATCCCATCCCTTCTATTGGGCTGCCTTCACCGTCATCGGCAATCCCTGGTAATGCCGGTACCTTTATCCTTATCTATACCGCTACTATGATTCATCCCTGGATACGGAGAATTAGAGTCTCCCTAGCTGCGTCGATCCTTGTCTTGATTCACGGTAGCAGCACTCCTGCACAATCCCCTCACTCCATCCCCAAGATTCAGTTCATTCCTCCGCCTCCACCTACAATCGGGATGCCGGAAGGAAGTGAGCGAGGAGCTGGGAGTCGTGGACCTGCCTGCAAGCGGTACGAAAACACTACTGCCCTCGTACCCCTGACTAGGACAACTCAGCCAATCCGTTGGGGATTAACGACAACTCATCCAACCATCTGGCTATATGCCCCGCAAGGACTAGCCGCGAACACTCCATTAGCTCTGGTGTTGCAGGATGAAGCAGGGCAGAACCGTTCTAGAACTGTTCTTCAGACTTCTGAGACTCCAGTCGGTGTTTTCAGCCTGTCTCTTCCGGCGACCGCAGCCCCTCTTCAGGCGGGTAAAATCTACCGCTGGTCTGTTTCTATATACTGCGATCCGGACGCGATCGATATCCCTGTCATCGTACAAGGGGCACTTGGGCGAGTTACACTTTCTGCAAAATTACAGAGTCAGCTTGCTGCAACTCACTCTGTTTTAGAACAGGCAAATCTTTATGCCCAAAATGGGGTTTGGTATGATGCTTTAACAACACTGGGAGAAGAGCTTCGTCGCCACGAGGAGACAGGGATTGCTTCTGCCTGGAGAGATCTCCTACAGCAGGCCAGTCTTGGTAAGGTGAAATCAGCAGCGATCGTGCCTTGCTGCAAGTAATCAAACGATCTGATCGACCTTAACCTTCTTCAACTCTTAAGCTCCAACAATTGCACACCCTGGCAATCCGCCACCGTAAATCCTCAGAGGAAATTAGGGCTGGGAAAAAAGTCGTGAAATGAATAGCTTGTATACCTAACAGATTCGCTTTTATCTTGATCGTAAGCTCTAGAACCTCCTGAGTTACCATTAGTATTGGGTGGAGAATCGTCGGAATTACGATCTCGCATTGAGGCTATAGGGATTAGTAGAAACAAGCCCAAACCCAAACTTGCGATTGAAATTACCTTCACCCATTCCTTTGAAAAGATTGAGATCTGCGTCATGACTCTCCTTGGGTAATAGTAGACTGACTATTAAGTTTGAGAAGGAACTGATTTGTCCTTCTGTACTTCTTAAATAGCTGTGAGCGAAATCGACTGACGCACTTCGGCTATTGGTAGCCTTCCATGTCAAAACGGGCCTTGCATGACTTAGTTTTAGCTAAGACTAATGGAATTTAGAGTTCAGGTACTTGCACTCAAGTAATCGCATGAAGTCTTTACAGAGAACCCGTCAAAGTCTCTATTGGCGCTAACCTAAATCCTTCAGGGGGTGCCATTCAGCCATCACTCAGTAGCTTCGCACCTCTAAAGCATCTGGATTGTCACTTAAGTGAAGTGCTTTAACCGTTGCGGTCAATTTCAACAGAAATGTACACTCGTGCCATCAGCTATGCATCCAGAGGTGATTTTAACCTCCGACTGACAGCAACGGTAGGGCGCGTGCTTTACGTACCAAGCCAGCCCGATAAACTTGCATTAACTCGTCTAACTGTCGGGTTTCTGCTTCACCCAGATTCCCTTCCTGGTTCCGAGATAAAAATTCACTCAGGGTTGTTTGCTGCTCATGCGACAGTTGACTATCACACAGGGCGAGAACTTGTGCATCGGGGAGAGACTCGATTGGCAAGTCTGTGATAGCGCGATCAAGCCACACCAACCTGTATTCAAAGGTGTAGGCATCACCAGATGAATGGAGAAGCTCAGCCGAGCCATTCGCGTGACCTTGCGGATAATAGAGAAGGAGCTAAGCAATCGAGCAAAGGGCAATTGTTTTTCCAAGGGAGGGCGCGGCAATGAGTATTGAGCAGGCAGTGGTCGAGAAGTTGAGGGTGCTTCCTCTAGACAAGCAACAGGAAGTGCTGGATTTTGTTGAGTTCTTGGAAGGTAAAACAAAACAACAGGAGCCAAACTCTCAGAAGTGGGCGGGTATGACGGCGTTGGAAGCTGCCCGGAGTGTGATGGGAATTGTAGGTGACGGACCACCTGACCTATCAACGAACCCCAAGTATATGGATGGATTTGGACAGTAATGACTCGGCAAATTCTTTTAGATACGGGACCATTGGTTGCTTTCATTAACCCATGCGATAGTTTCCACGAGTGGGCAGTTGCACAATGGTCTACAAGCAGTCTGCCGCTGCTAACCTGTGAAGCTGTAATTACAGAAGCTTGTTTTCTGCTGCGGAATGTTCATCGAGGTGAGGAGGAGGTAATGAACCTACTGGAGACTAAAATTCTCCACATTCCTTTTCGTCTCAACGACGAAGTGGAGACAATTCGCCACTTTTTGACTCGCTACCAATCTGTACCAATGTCGCTAGCGGATGCTTGTTTGGTGAGAATGGCAGAGTTGTATTCGGATTATTTTGTGCTAACGCTGGATAGCGATTTCGCCATCTATCGGAAGAATCGCGATCGCCTCATCTCGACGACCACACCAAAGAACTCCTAAGCTGATGCGCGATCTGGGTGGACTGTTACACTTTTTCACTCGCCAGATGACAGTAATGACCTAGGAATCAGACGTTTTGCCTTGGTTTCTGCTTAAAGCCGATGGGGGGATTTGAACCCCCGACCGCTCGATTACGAATCGAGTGCTCTACCACTGAGCCACATCGGCGTAGACAATGTACTAGTGTAGCAGTCTTAAATCCTATGGTAGACCCAACTCCAAAAAATCGTGGCGGCAA
>CAXUIV010000446.1:0-4593 GCA_964250875.1 uncultured bacterium | reverse complement strand
CCGGATGATGATTTGCAGTTTATGAGCGATGGCGTAATTGATTTGCGGCATGGGCAGGGCGATCGCAGCCTCAGCGTGACCAAATTTCGGGGTTCTCATTTCCAGTCTGGGGCGCACACTTTGCGACTGCTGAACACAGGCATGGCAGTCTTTCCTCGACTGCAACCCGAACGCTATGAACGCGACTTTTTGCTGGAAGCAATTTCGTCTGGGGTGACAGAACTGGATGAAATGCTGCATGGCGGCATTGAGCGCGGCACCGTCACGGTTTTGACAGGCCCAACAGGGGTCGGCAAGACGTCGTTGGGCATTCAGTTTGTCAAAGCAGCGGCAGAACGGGGAGAGCGGTCAGTGCTATACACATTTGAAGAGCAGGTCAATACGCTGATGCAGCGGGCTGAATCAATTGGTACACCTGTGCAGGAAATGATTCAGCAAGGCACCTTATCAATTGTGTCGGTCGAGCCATTGCATCTGAGTCCTGACGAATTTGCCAGCATAGTAAGGCAGGAAGTGGAGCAGAAACATGTGCGGCTAGTCATGATTGATAGCATTGCAGGCTACAGACTTTCGGTGCGAGGAACGGAGTTAGTCACACATCTTCATGCCCTGTGCAAGTACCTGCAAAATGTTGGTATGACAGTGATATTGGTCAACGAGACCGAAGACATTACTGGGGATTTTCGCGCTACAGAAATTGGCATCAGCTACCTGGCAGACAACATTGTGTTTTTGCGGTATTTGGAGATGCGCGGTGAGATGCGCAAAGCAATCGGAGTGCTGAAGAAGCGGCTCTCCAACTTTGAGCGAACGCTGCGAGAACTAGACATCACTTCGGTGGGCATTAAAGTTGGGCAACCCTTGACCCGATTGCGCGGTGTGCTAAGTGGCATCCCGGAATGGGTAGATGACCGTGACACCTAAAGCCTCAGCGCAAATCCTCGTACTTAATCATAACCGTCGCAATCTGGATTTGCTGATTGGGTTTCTAGAGCCGCAAGGCTATAGAGTTTTGTCCGCAATCTGTCTACAGGAGGTTGCTCAAACCCTCACTCAGTCTTCTAAAATCGATTTAGCACTGATTGATATTTCTGGTTTCGATTCCAGCATCTGGACGGTGTGTCAGCAACTTCGTGAGCAGGAGATTCCCTTCCTTGTGATTTCACCCCGTCATCATGCTGCCATTCAACAGGCGAGTATTGCTCATGGAGCCTTAGGACTGTTAGAAAAGCCTTTGGCGATGCGGGAGTTTTTGCAGTTAATTCGAGAGTTACTGAAAGGGTCAGAATGAATCGAATTTTAGTACTGATAGAACACCGCGAAAACCGTCGTCTGTTGTCAGAATGGCTGAGTCCGCGCTACAGGGTGATTGAGCCAGAATGGGCTGAAGGTAGTGTCAGCGATTCGTTGCTGTTTGAGCCATTTGACTTGTGCATTATCTGTGGTAGAGTTTTAGATCGATTGTGGCAACCCGTACAGGACCGACGTGCTGCCGAACAACCTGTTTTGCTGCCATTTCTATTAACCACGAGCCGTCGAGATGTCGGATATGTGACGCGGCAGGTATGGCAAAACGTTGATGAACTGATTACGCAACCGATTGAGAAGATTGAATTGCAGGCACGGGTTGAAATTTTGCTGCGATCACGCCAGCTTTCTTTGCGGCTTCAGGCTTGCGAATCAGCTACAGAGCAGCAAATTGCGGCCCGCCAGCAAGCAGAAGTGAGGCGAGATCGGGCGATTTCGGCCCAGCGTTACAGTGATGAGCAATTTCGCCAAATCGCAGAGATTATTCCCAGCGTGTTCTGGCTGTTCGATCTAGCAACTCAACAGCTCATTTACCTCAGTCCAGCGTATCAAACAGTTTGGGGGCGATCGCGCGACGAACTCTACAATAACTTCAGCCTTTGGCGCGAGACGATTCACCCTGACGATCAAGCACGAATGCAAACGGCAGCGGCTCGGTGCTTGGCGGATGGCTCTAACAATGAAGAATATAGAATTATTTGTCCAGATGGCTCAGTCCGGTGGATTCGAGATCACGGATTTGTGGTGTATGACGCAGAAGGACAACCTTCTCGCTTGGCGGGCGTTGCTGAAGACATAACAGACCGGGTGCGGATCGAAGACGAACGCCAACAGGCGGAGACTGAACGCGAACATCTGCTGGCTCGTGAGCAAGTCGCTCGTGAGCAAGCAGAGGCCGCCAACCGCATCAAAGATGAGTTTCTGGCGGTACTGTCTCATGAACTTCGCACGCCGATGAATCCGATTCTGGGCTGGTCAAGACTGCTACAGCAAGGCAAGCTCGATGCAACAAAAGCAACTCAAGCAATTACCACAATCGAGCGTAACGCCAAACTCCAAGTGCAGCTCATTGATGATTTACTCGACATCTCCCGAATTCTGCGCGGCAAACTCACCTTAAACACCTTTCCAGTTCATTTAGCCTCTGTGATTTCTGCTGCAATCGACACGGTTCGTTTGGCTGTAGAGGCTAAGGCCATTCAACTCAACGTCATGCTTGATTCAGAAGTTGGGCAAGTGCTGGGCGATACGACTCGGCTACAGCAAGTGGTGTGGAATCTGTTGACAAATGCAGTCAAGTTCACGTCTGCTGGAGGACAAATTACCGTTAGACTGACCCAGCAGCGAAACCAAGCTCAAATTCAAATTAGAGACACTGGTAAAGGCATTCATCCAGATTTTTTACCTTATGTGTTTGAACATTTTCGCCAAGAAGATGGAGCTACGACGCGCAAGTTTGGTGGCTTGGGGTTGGGACTGGCGATTGTGCGTCAAATCGTCGAGCTGCATGGCGGAATAGTGAGTGTAGATAGCCCCGGTGAAGGACAGGGCGCAACATTTACGGTGTGCATTCCGCTTGCATCTCAGTCGTCTGTACCTCTCGATTCAAAGCGATCGCTCCAATCTACAGTTGATTTGAGTGGCGTACAGATTCTGGTCGTCGATGATGATGCAGATTCGCGGGATTTTATCGCCTTTATCCTAGAGCAAGCGGGCGCGACCGTCATGGCTGCTGCTTCAGGGGTTGAAGCGCTCCAAATCTTCGCTCAATCTCCCCCCGACCTGCTAATCAGCGATATTGGCATGCCAGAGATGGATGGCTATATGCTGATGCGTCTCATTCGAAGTTCCACTGCCCCACAAGGAAGAGACGTTCCGGCGATCGCGTTAACTGCTTATGCAGGGGAGACCGATGAACAGCTCGCATATTCGGTCGGTTTTCAAAAGCATATTCCTAAACCCCTTGACCCAGTTGCTGGTATTGCCGCTGTCTCTGAGTTAGTTCGTTGTAAAAAAGATTGAGCTAACCAGAACCAGAGGAACTGACTTGATGGACACCCTCACAATTGGCAAACTTACGATCTCCCAACTCAGACAGTACATAACGCTACACGAACACCGTAACACCCAAGAGTGGACAACGCCGAACATCGCCTTGTCGGAGTTTGAGCAGGCACAGATTCAGATCATCGACGATCGCCTTTCTCTAGTGGCTCCACACTTGCTTAACGAAGCGACCATCTGGGCCCGAGCTATCTACCCTCTGCTGGTGCTAGCTGAATCGGCTTCAGTTCGGGCCTGGTCTGAAGTGGGAGTCAGCGCCCAGTATCCCGCCTTTGAGATCAACGGCATCATTGATGGGGTGTTGGGGCAAGAGGTTGCCGGACGGCTCGACACGCCGTACCTGGTCGTTGTGGAGGCAAAGAAGGGGATTGGAGGAGACGATCCTGTACCGCAACTGTATGGTCAGTTGTTGACCGCCGCTCGACTGAACTGGGAACGCCACCCGCAAGACCCTCAAATCGTTTTTGGCGCATATACGATCGCAGATACCTGGGTCTTCGTTCGGGCTGAGGTATCCGGCATGGATGGTCCGCTATCCTTGGTGATTGAGGTGTCGAAAGAGTACAGCCAGCGCTACGAAGCCCCAGCCATTCTCAAAATTCTCAAACAGGTCGTACTAGATTCTTCTTCCATGTAACGTCTCTACATAGCTAGAAGCGGCTCTAATCTCGCTAAAATTTCATCAATTAACTCAGGAGGCGCTTTTTCAATAAAAACTGCTTCTCTAGCGCTACAGTCAACTGCTCTAAGCTGATCTACTAATACGACACCGTAAGTCTGGCTCTCGGCGGGCAGCTCTACTTCAAAAGGCCATTCCTTCTTCCGACTGGTGATGGGACAAATCAGCACAATCTTAGAAATTCGATTGTAGGCTGATGGCGAAATGATGACGGCGGGACGATAGCCTGCCTGCTCACTGCCAGTACGGGGATTTAGTTCTAATTGAATAATGTTACCCCGTTCAGGGACGCGCCCATCAATTACCACCTTTCTTCTCCTATAGGCTTTCCCCAATCCACCTCATCATGCTGCCTATCTGGGGTGACATCTTGAAGCAGTTCTTCAAGGGTATACCTAGGTTTTGCCGGAGATAGAATGATCTTATTTCCCTCAGTTGAAACAGCAACTAAGTCTCCTTGTTTTAATCCCATCCGCTGAGTAATGGCCTGCGGGAGCCTGATTCCGAGAGAGTTGCCCCACATAGTGACTTTTTGAGTGACC
>CAXUIV010000445.1:0-4593 GCA_964250875.1 uncultured bacterium | reverse complement strand
CTACGGTCTGATGGTACAGTCCACATTGCCGCTACGCCGCCTACTGAATATCCAGCTGGACCTGAACGTTGGCTGGCATGGCTCTAGTCAAGGCAGAGCCTACGCACGGGCGTTTCTTGACTACCTCAAGGCAATCGATAGCAAGGAAGAACTAGGTCGGCATCTGGACCACCACTACACAGCCCAAACCGATACTGGCCGCTGTCTCCGCTACCAGCCCGGAGAGTTTACCCGCTTGCCCAACCGCTATTACACGTTCCGGAGTGGTGGGATTGACTTCTTTGCGCTCGACTCAAACACATTCAATTCTCCAGTACCTTTGTCTGACAACCAAGCTGGGGAAACTGCTCGCCGGATACTTGAGCAACGATTGAATGAAGTGGAGCAGCAAAGAAATGAAATTATGGAAACTTGTCCTAAACTCAGCTCTGACAGGCCCGACCAAGCAGAACAGCTGGATGATTTGCGCAACAGATTGACGCAGCTCGATGAGGTAAAGCTTGACATTGAAAAACAACTGGCAGCCGACGAGTCCACTGTTGTTGACGTTGAACAACTGAATTGGCTACAGCAAAAGCTGATCGAATCTTGGCATACGACAGAAGTGCGTGGACGCATAGTCTATCTCCACCATCCCCCCTACGTTACCGAGGCCACAAAATGGCACCAGGCGCAGACTTTAGCGGTTCGCCATCGCCTCCGCCGCGTGTTCGATGCGGTTGCTCTCAAAGTTGGCGCTCTCTCTGAGGGGCGTCCGCTTGTAGATTTGATGTTGACTGGTCATGCCCACTGCCTAGAACATCTCCACACTGGTAACACCGGACACGCTGACTCCAACCTTAACTGCATCATTTGCGGCGGTAGCGGTTTTAGCCTCCGCCGCCAGCGAACTGAGGGTCCGGAATTGATGGAGACTTTCAGTAATCATGGAGACATTCACACCCGTCAAGTTGCGCGATCGCTCCTTTATGTGGGACGGAATGGCTATGGGTCGCAGAAGCGACGGCCCTACTCATTTTTGCGAATTGATGTTCACGACGGTCGCCCTCCCAAATTCGTCGTCCGACCGTTTGTTTCTGAGCGATTTCATCGCCAGTGGAGCAATCAGCAGCTCAAACCGTTTGCAATCTGAATGCGATCGCTGATGAAGCACAAAAACAACCAAAAACTCCAAATTGTTTGAAGAATTGGAGAAGTTATGAGCGATTCCTACTTGCAACGGCTGTAAGTGTTGTTAAGCTGGAGGCGCTGGTTTGAGGAGCGAAGTCAGATTCATGCACTGGTTATTAACTGGGCCACTAAGCGTTGAGAAATTAACCGTTGCGATCGCAGACCTGCCAGCATCATTGCAAGGTACAAAGATAGTTCAGCTCTCAGATTTTCACTACGATGGTTTGCGCCTATCAGAACATCTGTTAGCAGAAGCGATCACCGCCAGCAACGAGGCAGAACCAGACTTAATTTTATTGACTGGCGACTACGTAACTGATGACCCAACCCCTATCCATCAACTGGTGTCACGACTTAAACATCTACAAAGTCGCCTTGGCGTTTATGCCATATTGGGCAATCACGATATTTATTACCATCGCTCCAAAGCAGAAGTGACTGCTGCTCTAACTAGTATTGGCATTCACGTCCTGTGGAATGAAATTGTTTATCCACTGGGACAGGAATTACCAATAGTGGGGCTAGCTGACTATTGGTCACGCGATTTCAACTTAAAGCTGGTGATGGACCAACTGGATGTTAAAGTACCCCGAATTGTGTTGTCCCACAATCCAGACACTGCCAAGCTGTTGCAGCAATGGCGGGTAGATTTGCAACTATCAGGTCATACTCATGGCGGTCAAATTGTGATTCCAGGGATCGGCCCTATAATTCCTAAGTACAGAATGCTCCGTCGCAGTATTCCCAGATCAGTGTGGCCCTGGGTACCATGCCTCATGCGAAAAGATAGTACCAAAATAGTAAGGCATTGGGAATGGGCGCAGGGATTCCACCAGATCGGCAACAATCAACTGTACGTCAACCGGGGACTAGGCTCCTACTCACCAGGACGCCTATTTTGTCCGCCAGAGGTCACTGTAATCACTCTCTCATCACCTATTTAAATCCAGTCCAAAATCCAAAATAGTTTAACCCGTCAAGCTAAAGGATGAAGAATAATTAGCTTAAGACGGGTTATGGAAGATGCAGATAGATTTGACTGTTTAATTTAACTAAGGTGGGCTAGATTCACAATTAACCTATTTAGCGTTCGCACATCCATCCCATCTGTACAGATGGCATGCTGGCTATGTGTTTAGAAGCCTCCAAAAATAACTTCACTAAACAGAACTGAAGCCACATTTTTGGATGCTACGTCGCTGAGGGATTGCGAGTTGATTAGAGCGGGAGGCACAGGCGCTAATCGAAAAGATTGGTTAAAGTGTTTAACTTTCTTTGTGCCTACTTTTAAGTTAGCACTGGTTTCCCATATAAAACGTGTCTATTTACTAAAGTTTATAACCCTTTGTTTACCGCAATGATTTTCATAACTTGGATGTAGAGACGTTACATGTAACGTCTCTACAGAAAAGATGGCGATCTCCTACTATCCACGCCTGAAAAGCGCTCTTTAACTTCGAACTCCGAACCCCGAACTTCAAACCAGACTACTGTGCGGAGGGATTACCCGGACTACTGCTATTAGATGAAGGAGAACTACTATTAGATGAGTCCTTCTGACCGGATGCTCCTTGGGATGAAGTAGATGTAGGGCTACTGCTGTCGCTTTGTGTTCCCTCTGGCTTAACTGTACTCGTATCGTTTTGTGTGCTTTGAGGAGTGCTAGTCCCCTGGCTTTGGGATTGAGCGGGTGTACTCTGCGTTGTAGATTGCTGTGGTGTAGAGGTAGGAGAAGCCTCAGCTTTTGGTGTTTGAGGTGCTGGAGAGGATTGTTGCTGAGGAACTAAGACGGGAACTGGAACTTCCTTAATTTTCTCAACTGGCACTTCTTTCGTCTTCTCAATAATGGTAGTTTTTTCAGGGCGCTCAGTGTTCTTAGCACTGGGAACAGGAACTAGAACTGGTTGTGTAACCGTAGTGGGTGTCTCGTTCTGTTGATTGAGGAAGAAGACTGTACCAACAACTAAGCCGACTACTGAGGTAATCAGAATGCCAATGAACAAGCCGCGAGCAGCATTGTTGTTATCTCGTCCAATCAGGCTCTCTTCTCGATCTCGCTCAGAAACTCGACCATCCACATAGCCATCCTGGTATGCATGAGGGTTAGACTCAGTACTGTTACTTGTATTGGTAGTGTGAGTCACATCAGTACGAATCTGACCATTGGCGTCGGTATATGTCTCTTGGCGCACCTCGCGGTCATAGGATTTGTAATCGTTTGGGTTTGTCATAATGTTGATGTTTTTTATAGGTGTGTGCAAGTGAGAACTTTGAAATCATCAAGCTAGTCAGCAGTTGGAGATAGGCACTACGTATTTTCTTGTCTTATTTGCTACCAAGTCTTGAGGTGTATCCAAAATAACTTTACCGAACAAGGCAACGGCTCTACCTCAAGAAGGGAATCTATCTTCTACCCGAAGAGAGATACCTCAATTTTTTTTAGGGCACTAAGTAGACAATGGGAAATTGAGCAATTTTTTCCAGTCTGCGAACCTAACATAGGGTGGTTAGTGCCTACCACAACAGGCATTGGTAGGTCGTGCCATTCCACAAAGCTCGTTACGGTAGAGTTCAGTAGTTGCAGAAAAAGGGCTACCTTAGACCTCACCTGTCGATCTCACTTGGTGCGTGAAGCCTGACCGAGCAGAGCTGACCAAGTGGTGGGACCCACAATACCGTCAGGGGCAATACTATAGCGCTGTTGCATAGCTTTAACCGCAGCCTCTGTTCCCGGCCCAAAATCTCCATCCACAGGTCCTTTAAACAAGCCAACAGCTTGCAGTTGCTGTTGTAACTTGACAACCGCAGTGCCTCGCATCCCCAAGCGTAGGATGGGCATTGGGCCTTCGGTTCCATTCGCACCGGAAACTGGACTTTGGTAGGGACGACTCGCCGAGTCGCCCCTACCATTAGCTGCTGAGGTTGACCCGACGCTAGACGGGACTGGAAAATCTGTTGCTCTTGGCTGCTGCTTGGAGCCTGCCTGTCCCACATCAGTTGCGGTAGGCGTTGAGGATGCTGTAGGTGGCGTGAGGGGAAACAGTCGATCCCAAGTTCCTGGACCAACAATGCCATCAGGATCCAATCCAGCTGCCTGCTGGAACTGAGAGACAGCGATTACAGTACTTTCGTTGTAAACCCCATCCACCGCTCCTGTGTAATATCCCAAAAGTTTCAAAGCTGCTTGAAGTTCTGACACAGCAGCCCCCTGACTGCCGGACCTGAGGGTAGGCCGTTGAGTGCCAGTCGGCGTTGTCGCTTGTGCTACAGACATCGTTGGCGCTGGTGCTGCTGTGGTAGCAGCACTATCCCAGTTCATTGCCACCAACCAGAAGCCGATCGCCACCACTTCCTTCTTCATTCCAGTTCCTGCCAATACAGCGGCTAGCAACTACAATACAGCTGGTGTGGCTAGATTGCTAA
>CAXUIV010000444.1:0-4598 GCA_964250875.1 uncultured bacterium | reverse complement strand
CTTCATTGCGTTTTAGCAGAATATGCAGCTTCAGAGTTGCAGACTGAGGGAGTGTTGCCATTGAGAAATTAACAGCCATAGATCTCTCGCTTACCAAGCCTTTTTCCAATCATAGCGTTGACCCCGTAGAAGGGGTAATTCCCTACGAGATAGCGAGAGCTTCATCCATTTTCGATGAAGTTATAAAAGCAATCCCGTATGAGTTGGGTTTGAGGTTGAGAAGGTGCGATCACTTAGTATCTGATGGACATGCCTCTGCTCCGCTTCCTGCAACGCATTCTAGCCACTGTATAATCACTAACCATAACCACTAACCTTTAGACTCGGAACCCCTGCCCTCCTAGCAGTGCCTCTACCCATACAGCATCTCCCTTCAAAGCAGGAGTGGGATGTTGGGTATAATTGATGACCAAGTCAAGACTCGCCCGGTCGTACACTCCGTTTAACAGCTCTTGTAGATCGACTTCTGGTTCTGATTCGTTTGGTGCTAGAGGCAAAGAAAAAATTGGAATTTCCTCACGCAGGTTAAAGGCATATAGGTCGGCAATGGATCGGTGATGGGAGCGGGACACCAGGATATAGTAACTGGTGACTGGAACGTCCCCCAGTAGATGCATGCGTGGGCCACTTCGCAACAGGTCAACCTCTACTAAATGAGTCGTGCTAGATAAAATTTGTTGTCGCTTGCGTTCGTAGGCAGTTCGTCCGACACCGGAACGCTTGTTTTTAGGAGACAGGATTTTTAAGACCGTGATGACTTGCCCTGTAGAAACTTCTCGAATTTCTAGGTAGCGTTCTCGCACTTCTTCTGGTAGGGGAACCGCGATTTGTACAGGTGGCTTATAGCGGGCAGGAAGGGTAGCAGCGATCGGATTTAATGAAGCATCGGAGCGTCCAGTGAGTACCGCGACGTCGGCAATACCAACTAATATCTCGTCCTCACTCAAGTATGTTCGCTTTTCAATTGCCACCCGGTATTTAGGCCGCAATTGTGGCGAGAGGGCATCTGAGATCGCTACGATCGAGCGATTGTGTACCTCAGACCAGAATTCCGGATTTTCCAGGTAAGGGTCCATACCAGGAAAGGGAGATGGCATAAGCTAAACTTAATGTTGAAAGGATAGCAAGAACGACGCTGGCTCACCTTCATTGTAATTGCGACCACTGTTCACAGTCCTGAAATCTACATTCCTGTTCCAGGTTGATAACGCTAGTTGAGGGCACAGGGTTTGGCGTGCATCTATGTTAATGCACTATTCCTCGCTCCTGCCAGTCTTCTACCAACAAACTAAAAAGCAATTGGTCATAAAGAACACCCTCAAGTAATTGATGCTGACGAAGACGTCCATCCTGCCGGAATCCCAAACTATCGAGCAAAGCAATTGAGGCGTGATTAAACGCGCCTGTGTCTGCCATTACCTTATTCAGCCCAACTACTTCAAATAAATAGTTGAGCAGTAACCACAAGCCCTCTTTCGTGTAACCTTGCTGTCGATAGTCTGCCCCAGTGAAGTAGCCGACTCCTGCTGACCGATTCTTAGGGTTGAGGTCATATAAGGTGAACTCTCCAATAAACTGATTATCTGTAATTCGACGAATTGCAAATATGGAGGGAATCTTCTCCTTAAACCGTCGCCGTCGTTCTTCCAAAGAAATGTGCTGGATTGACTTAGAAGTTATGTAAGAGATGTCAACTTGGCTTTTCCACATATGCAAAGGCTCTAGATCGTCCTCCTGAAGTAAAGTTAGGCGTACACGAGAGCCATCCGGAATTTGCCATTTGAGGTAGTCCAGTTTTTCTAGAGCAAGCATATAGGCTCACCAAAAATTCTAAAGTTCAGTCTTACCAATAACATCACGTAGCTCGAAATCGAACATAGAAATTCCTCTATGACTATCTTAATATGCTAGTCCAGACCTGTTCTCATAGTGATCGCCAGCAGGACCATCTGGATGCACTGCACAAACGATTGCGTGGTGGGCAGCGCAGAAAAGACAGCGAAGCCTTCGGCAAGCCTCGCTAACGCACTCTGGCAGTTTAGGCATAGTGGCATTCTGGCAGGGCTACTCAAATTAGTCTAAGAGGAAGAGCCAGTACTTACATTAGTGGGCACTGGCTCCAATGATTACTTTTTCTCCTCTTCGTCGTCATCCGTGTGAAAGAGGTCTGCTGCCTTGCTGCCGAGTAGGCCAAAGATAGCACCAACACCCATGCTCCACGTAGTGTTGCAGGTTTCGAATACGCGATTCTGCTCAGAGGACAAGTTTCTTTGGTCAGCCATCCAAATCGAAGTACCACCGGAGAGCAGGGTTAGCAGCATGGTGGTGAAGAAGACTTGCTGGAAAGCAGGGCTGATATTAGCTTTGCGATTTATCATTGGAAACCTCTCATTAATTAGCTGAATCTACTATCCCAACTGGGTTTGAGAGATTTCGATTAGATATAGCCTGACCTAGACTTACATAGCCTGACTTCTCTATGAATAAGCGGGTAGACTAGCTGTAGAAGACTTGAAACGTAATCAATGCAGCCTTTACCGCGTGACTTTCTGACTCAGATAGCTCGGAAGTATGGCTTGTCTCCTGAACAGGAAGCTGCCTTCGTTGAACTTTATAGTAGACGCGATGAAGACAAGCAAGCAGTAGCAGACTCGCTGCACATCTCCCCCAGTGCGCTTCAAACCCGCATGACCGGGATGTATAGCAAGTTCAATCTTGGTGGTAAAGGACCGGGAAAGTTTTATAAGCTGCGGAATTTTCTGAATGATAAATTTCAACCTAGCAGTTCATCAAACGCAGCACAGGCAACGCCTCAGCATATTGACCAGCAAGTTCAAAACCTGCGCGAGTCGCTGATCCCTAAGATCCGTAAACGATGTAGTACTATGAAAGTGCTAAACATGACGCAACCCATTCAGTTGGGAGAAATTTATACAGATGTCAATATTCTGGAGAAACCTACATTCAAGAGGCGCTTGGGTATTCATGAACTTCTAAAAAGTTGCCAGATTGAAAATTCAAAAGATTTCGACCGTTTTGGGATGAGTCGAATTACTCAAGAACGAGTGCCAAGTTTGGATATCGTTCAGCGGCACAGTAAATTGATGATTTTTGGTAGATCAGGAGCAGGTAAGACAACGTTTCTGAAGTATATAGCGCTTCAATGCATTGAAGGTGCTAACTTTCCAGATTGGGTTCCTTTTTTCGTCACACTAAAAGAGTTTGCTGAGACAGAGAGGCGACCAAAATTATTAAATTATCTAGAACAACTTGTCTTGGATTGCAATATTAGTGACTTAAAGGACGTACTTGAAGCAGGGAGGGCACTAGTCCTGTTAGATGGTTTAGATGAAGTCCGAGAAGAGGACAGTAAGAGGGTAAATCAGCAAATTCGAAGTTTTGCCGAGCAGTTTCACAATAGCCGGATTGCAGTGACCTGCCGGATTGCGGCTAACTCTTACAATTTTGAACAATTTACAGAAGTTGAGGTTGCTGATTTCAATAAAGAACAGATTAAAACCTTTGTGAATAACTGGTTTCAAGTTAAGAAGCCTGAAAAAGCTCAAAAGTTTCTAGAACGCTTAGAAGAGAACCAACCAATTAAGGAATTGGCAAATAGCCCGCTTCTGCTCACGCTACTATGTTTGATTTTTGAGGAGAAAAATAAGTTTAATGAAAACCGCTCGGAACTCTACAGAGAAGGAATTGAATTGTTACTGGAAAAGTGGGATAATGACCGCGATATTGAGCGAGATCAGTTTTACAAAAATCTTTCTACCCAGCGCAAGGAAGATTTGCTAAGCAAATTGGCACTGGCAACATTTGAAACTGACAATTACTTTTTTAAAGATGAAGAAGCTAAGGAGCAAATTTGCAAGTACATTTGTAATTTACCTGGAGTCGATCTAGATGCATTAGATGTAGACAGTGAGAAGGTTTTGCGTTCTATTGAAGCTCACCACGGACTTCTCACCAAGCGTGCTGTTAATATTTACTCCTTTTCTCATCTAACATTCCACGAGTACTTTGCAGCACAAGAAATTAAATCCACCAATCAGCTAGAGTCTCTGGGTATTCACATCACTGAAGAACGCTGGCGAGAAGTTTTTCTCCTTACCATAGGCATGATGCGAAGTGCTGATGAACTGGTACGTTTGATGAAGCGCCAGATTGATAATCTTTTGCAAAGTGATACAAAACTTCAGCAGTTACTGACTCATCTAGACCAGAAAGCTCGTTCTGTTGAATTACCTTACAAACTAGCAGCTGTTAGAGCATTGTACTTCGGCCTTCTCCGCAGCCTCGACCCCGTCCGCGACCTCAAACGCGCCCTCAACCTCGCCCTCAACCTCGCTAGCGACCTCGAACGCGCCCTCGAACGCGCCCTAGCCAGCGACCTCGACCGCGACCTCGAACGAGACCTCGACCAAGACCTCGACCTTGACCTCGCCAGCGACCTCGCCAGCGCCAGCGACCTCGCCGTTGCCAGCGATCGCGCCCGCGCCCTCGACCGTGTCCTCGACCGTGTCCTCGACCGTGTCCTCACTCTTCTTTTGAAGCATCAACTACAACAGCTTAGAGGGCAGCTACTGGAAGGC
>CAXUIV010000443.1:0-4611 GCA_964250875.1 uncultured bacterium | reverse complement strand
AGTGTAAGCATTGCATCGTACACATCCTCAATCCCTCCCTCTATTATGCAAGGCCAAATTAAGATCTAATAGAGGTGTGTCATATTGCCGCTTGATTCCTGTACAGTAGGTAGCCAAGCAGTATATAGAAGCTCAGTATTTCATCAGAGCGGGAAAATGACCCTGGTTGTTGCAGCATTTTATAAGTTCGTGAGGCTGCCGGATTTTGTAGAGAAACGCAGCGCCTTGCTGGCACACTGCCAAGAGCAGGGCGTGTTGGGGACAATTCTGCTAGCTGACGAAGGAATTAACGGCACGATCGCCGGTCCACGTCAGGCAATTGATGCAGTCCTAGCATTTCTGCGTTCTGACTCACGCTTAGCTGACTTGGAACACAAAGAGTCCTATACTGAATCTCCCTCGTTTGCTCGCTTGAGAGTTCGGTTAAAGAAAGAGATTATCACTTTAGGCGTTAAAGAAATTGACCCAAACCATGAAGTTGGTACCTGTGTCAGCCCCCATGAATGGAATGACCTGATTTGTGATCCCGACGTGGTTGTGGTTGATACCCGTAATGAGTACGAGATAAACATCGGCACGTTCAGAGGAGCTCAAAATCCGGAGATCAGCTCATTTCGGGAATTCCCCGACTATGTCCGTCACCAGCTCAATCCTGCCAAACATAAGAAGGTAGCCCTATTTTGTACAGGCGGCATCCGTTGTGAAAAAGCTTCATCTTTCCTACTCGGTCAAGGCTTTGAGGAAGTGTATCAGCTCAAAGGCGGCATCCTCAAGTACTTAGAGGCAGTCCCGACGGAAGAAAGCCTGTGGCAGGGTGAGTGTTTTGTCTTTGATCAGCGCACTGCTGTCACTCATGGAGTAACTCCAGGAACCTACGATACCTGCTGTGGCTGCGGAGATCCAATTTCTGAAGCCGATAAAACATCACCCCAATATCAAGAGGGCATTTCCTGTCCGTCCTGTTTTGACAACCTCACAGCAGAAAAAAAGGCTCGCAGGCAGGAGAGACAGCGACAGTTTACGGTAGCCAAAAGGCAAAGCCATCACTGATCCAACAACAGCTCCATAAAGACTAAGTCCAACCACTTGTTGAATTTGAAGCCAACTTCCTTAAAATGAGCCACCTGCACAAAACCAAAGCGAGCATGTAAGCCTATGCTCGCTGAATTGGCAGCATCTATCCCAGCGACGATCGCATGTATTCCTTGTGCTTTAGCCTCTTCAATCAGGGGAGGCAACAGCAGCTTACCGATTCCCTTTCCCCGGTGCTGAGGATGCACATACACTGAGTTTTCCACTGTATGCAGATAGGCAGGCCAAGCACGGAAGGAACCATAGGCGCTGAAGCCCACTACCTCTGTCTCGTCCTCAGCCACAAATACTGGAAAACCCTGTTGCTGCTTGGTTTTAAACCAAAGTATTCGCTCTTCCAGTGCGGCAGGTTCATAGCTGTAAACAGCAGTGGTATTGATGATCGCATCGTTATAGATCTCGTGGATGCTCTGTACGTCCTCGCGTTTTGCCTGCCTAACTTGGATGACCATCCCCGTTCCCTCTTATATCGGGATCATCCTACACCGGATTCTTCACTTAATTATTCCGCTTTGGCGATCGCCATCTGGAAGTGACAACACCCAAGACATCAGCAACTCATTAACTCTCTCTGGTACCTCGTCGTGAGGACAATGGCCAGCCCGCAGAAAGTATTCTGTGAGTTCAGGACGGTATCGACGGAACTTAGGCGACTGCTCTTGTGCATTCATCCACGGGTCAGCCTCACCCCAAAGTAGCAACAGTGGACAAGTTAACTGTTTGAGCAAGACGTCAACTTTTTCCCCCTGCGGAGTGCTAAACACCGAGGCAAACACTCGCGGGGCACCAGGATCGCAAGAGGGTCGATAGATTTCTTCTACCAACTGGTCTGTGATTGCGCTCTTATCGAGATAGACTTTCTCCAAGGTTTGTCTGATTATCCAGTGTTGCCGCACGTACTGAAACAGTAAGAAACGTGCCCAAGGCTGCTGTAGAATTAACCGGACAGTCTCACCCAGTAGCTTTTGCAAGGCATCAGGCTGACGGGGGGGCTGAACTTCAGATTGTAATGACTCAGAGGCGGCAGGCTGATCGCTAAAGGGTCCAGCACTATTGAGCAACACCAAACCTGCCGCTGTATTAGGCCGCTGGGCCGCAACACACAAGCACGCATATCCTCCGAGTGAGTTACCCGTTAACACAGCTGGCCGACCAACTACCTGGGTAATAAAATCCTCTAGCTGATCTCGCCACAACTCACCACTGTAACGCCACTCAGGTTTAGCTGAACGCCCAAAACCCAGCAGATCGATGGCAAAAACTTCAAAATCGTCACAAAGTCCAGTAATATTTTTACGCCAGTGGTCTGTTGATGCTCCAAATCCATGCACCAACAGTAGGGGTGGCCGTTGAGATGGACGTCCCGCCTGCACGTAGTAGATGGACTGTCCACGCCACTGCCAATATTTGCCAGGAACTGGCGCTGTATAGGAAGCTGTGGTTGCCTGCATAGTCAAAGAAATGTTAAGTATCTTTAATAATCTTAACGCAGCAGAATTAAGAAGGGGAAAGGGCAAGGGCGAAAGGCGAAAGGGAAAAAACACCTTTGACTCTTGCTCCATGCCCTATGCCCTATGCCCTATGCCTTTGCCCCTTCGCCTTCTTAGTCATGATTACAGGTAAAACCAAACTGCTAGGAGTCATTGGGCATCCGGTAGAGCATTCACTCTCACCCGTGATGCACAATGCCGCGATCGCGGAACTGGGACTAGATTACGTCTATCTACCCCTACCCGTCAGACCAGAAGATTTAGAGGTGGCGATCGCTGGGTTTGCCGCCGTTGAGTTAGCAGGCTTCAACGTCACAATTCCTCACAAACAGACAATATTGCCTCTGCTATCAACAGTCTCACCAACTGCTCAAACGGTTGGTGCTGTTAACACCGTCTGGCAGGACGAGAACGGCTGGGCTGGAACAAACACGGATGTAGAAGGATTTCTAGCTCCATTACAAGGCCATAACCGAGACTGGAGTCGAACTGTAGCAGTCATCCTGGGCTGTGGTGGGGCGGCTAGGGCAGTTGTAGCAGGCTGTGCCCAATTAGGCTGTGCTGAGATTCACGTCGCTGGCCGCAACGAGGTGAAGCTGAAGGAATTCATCAACAGTTGGACTAATTCCACCCTAGCAGTCAAACTCCAAGTTCATCACTGGGAGGAACTGCTGCTCATACCGCAACTATGGGCTACAGGAACTTTACTGGTAAACACAACTCCGGTCGGCATGTATCCTAAAGTTGAGGCATCGCCTTTAAGCCTAGACCAGATGAAGCTGCCACCTGGATCTATTGTCTATGACTTGATCTACAATCCCAACCCGACTCAGTTTCTCCAGCAAGCTCAGCAACAAGGTGCAGTTGTGATCGATGGACTAGAAATGCTGGTCCAACAAGGAGCAGCTGCCTTAAAAATTTGGTTGCAGCAGCCAGTGCCAGTGGATGTGATGCGGCGGTCTTTGCAGCAGCACTTAGGCTTATTGAGATAGAAACGTTGCGATACGTAACAAATTTAAGGCCAGCTTTGAGTAGGGTGCAGAGTGCATGATCAAAATCGGGCCGTCTGAATCGAGAGAATCTAAAATCTAAAATCCAAAATGGAAATAGCTGATATTGACCGCGCCGCAATCCGTTCTATCATCTCTAGCCAGCTTGAGGCGTTTCAAAGGGACGATGCTGATGCAGCTTTTGCTCTTGCCAGTCCTGAGATTCAGGTTCAATTTGGAAATGTGGACAACTTTATGAGGATGGTTAAAGCTCATTATCGGCCAGTCTACCGTCCTCGCTCCGTTTTGTTTGGAGACATAACTACAGTTCATGAACTCCCGACTCAGCAGGTCATGCTCTTGTCGGATGACGGGCTGGTCAAAGCACTTTATCTGATGCAAAAGCAGTCCAACAACAATTGGAGAATTGCTGGGTGCTATCTCGTCCCTGTTGAAAAAGACGCTGTTTGAAGGAATGAGTAGAGCGACCAAGCAAATCAGTCTGACGCAGCAGCCCTACCGCGTGGACGACGCCCATAGCCAATGATCGCCAGTAAAACAAGCAGTACAAACGCTGGGACAGCCTGTGGCCCTTCGCCTGCCTTGAGATGGGTGAATACAGCACCGACCATTAATACGCCGAGTCCGGCAGCACTCAGCGCCACAGTGCGCGGCAACAATAACAGCACCGCACCACCAACCTCAGCCACACCAATCAAGAGACGAAACCATACGGGATAACCCCACTTGGTGAATTCCCCTGCAAGCGGCTCAGCACCTATAAGCTTTAAGGTACCAAACAGTAGAAAGGCTACAGCTAGGACAATTGTGACAATCCACAAGGCGATTTTCTGAACTCGATTCGTGGCCATACGGTAAGCTCCGATTGAGATTGAAGATTGGTCGTAGTCCGTCAAGCTAGGTTTGAGAGGTTTGCTGTAGAGACGTTACATGTAACGTCTCTACAGTTATCAAAATCTGGTCTATCAACCTGACGCCTGCTGAACTGCTCTCTCAGCTGCCTGGAAGGCAATCTTTCC
>CAXUIV010000442.1:0-4618 GCA_964250875.1 uncultured bacterium | reverse complement strand
CTTCAAGCTGAACAAGGTCTTAGACAATGGAACTGACAACTGACAACGTAGAAACAGTTTTGGATGAGATGCGCCCTTACTTGATCTCGGACGGGGGCAATGTGGAACTCGTTGAACTGGATGGCCCAATTGTGAAGCTACGGCTCCAGGGAGCCTGTGGTTCCTGCCCTAGCTCAACGATGACACTCAGAATGGGAATCGAGCGCCGACTGCGCGAAATGATTCCTGAGATTGCGGAGGTAGAGCAGGTGATGTAGCTCTATCAGCCACTACCTACCAGTGGTCGTCTACTAAAGGCAAAAGGAAAGATTCTTCCTTTTGCCTTTTACCTTTGTTCTTTTTACTCATCATATGGCTCACCCCCTCTACGTCGCCTTCGTCTGGCATCAGCATCAGCCACTGTATAAATCCGGTACCGGCGACCCTTCATCTGCTTATCAGTACCGTCTGCCTTGGGCACGGCTGCACGGCACAAAAGATTACCTGGATCTGGTGCTGCTGCTAGAGCGCTATCCCAAGCTGCACCAAACCGTGAACCTGGTACCGTCCCTGGTATTGCAACTTGAGGATTACATCGCTGGCAGAGCCTTTGACCCCTATTTGACTGTGGCCCTAACGCCAACAGAGCAACTGAGTCGAGAGCAACAGCAATTCATTCTGGAACATTTTTTTGATGGCAATCACCATACCCTGATTGACCCTCATCCTCGCTACTCCCAACTGTACCAACAGCGACAGGATCAGGGGCAAGCGTGGTGTTTGGAAAATTGGACTTTACAAGAGTACAGCGACTTGTTGGCTTGGCACAATCTGGCCTGGATTGACCCACTGTTCTGGGATGACCCGGAAATGGAAGTATGGTTGCGCCAAGGTCGGGATTTTACTTTGAGCGATCGCCAGCGAATTTATTCGAAGCAGCGAGAAATCCTCAGCCGCATTATTCCCCAGCACAGGAAGATGCAGGAAGCAGGACAGCTGGAAGTCACAACCACACCCTACACTCACCCCATCTTGCCCCTGCTAGCCGATACGAATGCCGGACGGGTGGCAGTACCGCACATGACGTTGCCCGTTCATCGTTTCCACTGGCCTGAAGATATTCCTCGCCACCTGAAAAAAGCCTGGGATTGGTATGAAGGCCGCTTTGGGCAGAGTCCGCGTGGCTTGTGGCCTTCAGAACAGTCCGTCAGTCCAGAAATCCTGCCTTACATCATCAACCAAGGATTTAACTGGATCTGCTCAGATGAAGCCGTCTTGGGCTGGACGCTGAAGCACTTTTTCCACCGGGACGGGGCAGGAAATGTCCTAGAACCGCAAATGCTGTATCGGCCCTACCGCTTGGAGACCCCAGAAGGTGATTTGGCAATTGTGTTCCGAGACCACCGCTTATCCGATCTGATTGGCTTTACCTACAGTTCGATGCCGCCACAGCAGGCAGCATCTGACTTGGTGGGACATTTGGAAGCGATCGCCAACTCTCTGAAACAGCAACAGGCTGACGGTGGTACTGCCCTCCAACAACCCTGGTTAGTTAATATTGCCCTGGATGGGGAGAACTGCTGGGAGTTCTACCCTGAAGACGGCAAACCCTTCTTAGAGAACCTCTATCAGACCCTTAGTGAGCATCCTGAACTGCAACTTGTCACTGTCTCCGAATTTCTAGAGCAGTTCCCAGCTACAGCGACTATCCCTGCTAGCCAGCTGCACAGTGGTTCTTGGGTGGATGGCAGCTTTACAACTTGGATTGGCGATCCTGCTAAAAATCGCGCCTGGGACCTGCTAGCAGAGGCAAGGGCTGTCCTGGCAAGTCACCCAGAGGCTACAGAAGAAAACAACCCCGCTGCTTGGGAGGCACTGTATGCTGCCGAGGGTTCTGACTGGTTCTGGTGGTTTGGCGAAGGCCATACCTCTAACCAGGATGCCGTATTCGACCAGCTATTTCGGGAACACCTGTGTGGCATCTACCGAGCGTTGAATTCGCCAATTCCACCTCATCTGCGTCAGTCGGTAGAAGTTCACGAGGATAAGGCTAACCGCCGACCGGCAGGGTTTATCCATCCAGTTCTCAACGGCATGGGTGATGAACAAGACTGGGAGAAGGCAGGTCGTCTTGATGTTGGCGGCGCACGGGGAACGATGCACCGCAGCAGCGCCATCCAAAGGCTATGGTACGGAGTCGATCACCAAAACTTCTACCTGCGGTTGGATTTTCAAAGCGGCATCCGACCAGGTCAAGACTGCCCAGAGCATCTGAATTTGCTGTGGTTTTATCCTGACCGCATCATGCACAATAGTCCGCCGTCTCTAGAAAATCTACCGGATGAAGCGCCACTCAACTATCTATTCCACCATCAATTAGAGATTAATTTGCTGACCGGCTCAGTGCAGTTGCAGGAGGCTGGTGAAAATTATCAGTGGCATCCCCGTACTAGTCAGACTCAAGTGGCTCTCAAGCAGTGTTTAGAGGTGGCAGTGCCGTGGACAGACTTGGAACTCTTGCCCGACTACTCGCTGCAACTCGTTTTGGTGTTAGCAGATGACAAGCGTTTTAACAGCTATCTACCTGAGGATGACTTCATTGCGGTTGAGGTGCCTTAGGTGAAGGGCGAAGGGCGAAGGGCGAAGGGCGAAAGGAAAGTATAAATTTGATTTCTCCCCATCTCCCCATGCCCCTTATTACCCAAAAAAGTCGTCGTGTTAGAATATGTGTGATATAAAAGTCGATAATTCTTAACGATTGTTTATCAATGCTGGTTTTCCCCTCTGGTTCGACCAAGCTAAAGCAATTCTTCAAAGAAAAGGTTTTCTTTGGCAATGAACCAACCCCAGAACTAGTTGCCATCTTACTGGTCTATTTTGTCCAAGGTATCTTGGGTTTGGCTCGCCTTGCCGTTAGCTTCTTTCTTAAAGATGAACTGGGCTTAAGTCCAGCTCAGGTGTCTGCCCTGTTAGGCATTGTCGCCCTGCCCTGGATTATCAAGCCAGTGTTTGGCTTTATCTCAGATGGACTACCGATATTTGGTTACCGGCGACGACCATACCTGGTTTTATCTGGAATCTTAGGAACAATCTCTTGGGTAAGTCTGGCAACAGTTGTTCATACGCCAATGACAGCTACGCTGGCGATCGCTCTCGGTTCCCTTTCGGTCGCTGTCAGTGATGTGATTGTAGACTCCTTGATTGTTGAGCGGGCTAGAGCAGAGTCGGTAAGTGAGGCAGGTACGCTTCAATCGCTTTGCTGGGGCACTACAGCTTTTGGAGGGTTAGTCACCGCTTACTTCAGTGGTCTACTCCTACAGCATTTCAGCAACCGGACTGTATTTTGGATTACGGCATCTTTTCCTCTCATCATCTCAGTTGTTGCCTGGATGATTGCTGAGTCTCCTACAGGCGATCGCCCCAACTTGGCCACAGTCAAGCAGCAAATCCGGCAGTTACGCCAAGCCGTTACCCAAAAGTCTATCTGGCTACCCGCAGCCTTTGTCTTTCTCTGGCGGGCCACTCCAACATCTGACGCAGCCTTCTTTTTCTTCACGACGAACGAGCTGGGGTTTAAGCCAGAGTTTCTAGGACGAGTGCATTTAGTAACGAGTATCGCCTCTTTGCTAGGTGTCTGGCTTTTCCAACGCTTTCTCAAAACTGTTCCTTTTCGGGGCATTTTTGGGTGGAGTACCGTTCTCTCGTCTGTTCTAGGCATGACAACGCTGCTGCTAGTAACTCACACCAACCGCAGTCTAGGCATCGACGACCGTTGGTTCAGCCTAGGAGACAGCCTTGTCCTCACCATCATGAGCCAGATTGCTTATATGCCCGTCTTGGTACTGGCAGCACGACTTTGTCCACCTGGGGTAGAGGCAACGCTATTTGCCCTGTTAATGTCGGTTTCAAACTTAGCAGGACTGCTTTCCTACGAATTTGGAGCAGTCTTGATGCATCGGCTGGGTATTACTGAAACTAACTTTGACGCCCTCTGGCTGTTGGTCGTAATTACCAATGCGTCAACCCTGCTCCCACTCCCATTTATTAACTGGCTACCAGCCGCAGAAGCGCAAGACCAAAGCGCCCCTGAAGCTGAAATAGTGCTGAGTGCTGAGTTCGGAGTTCGGAGTTCGGAGTGCTGAGGGAAAAGAGATTAATACACTCAGGTATACCCTTGGGTACCAGGTTTCAGGTCTCAGCACCGAGTTGACTCCAGTCTGCTTAATAGCGGGCCTCCATTTGTGTTCGGCTACCTCAGCACTCAAAACTCCGAACTCTAAACTCCGAATCCCGAACTTCTATCAGCATCTCTACCCATGCAGAGTTTTCAACTTTACGAACACGCTTCTTCAGTTCCAACCGATTCCTACGTCCGCCAAGATTGGCAAAAGGGATATGAATCTCTTAAGCAAGAGTTAGATTACTGGATTGATGATGTCGAAGGGGAAATTCCGTCCGAGCTAAACGGCACCCTGTTTCGCAATGGTCCCGGTTTACTCGATGTCAACGGTCAGCATATTCACCATCCCTTTGATGGCGACGGCATGATTAGCGCGATCGCCTTTTGTGATGGTCGCGCTCACTTCCGCAACCGCTTCATCCGCACTTCTGGGTATTTGCAAGAACAAAAAGCTGGAAA
>CAXUIV010000441.1:0-4624 GCA_964250875.1 uncultured bacterium | reverse complement strand
TGGCAGTTACAGCACGATAGGCTCTTTTTACACAGCTAGTGACATTCATCTCCAATCCGCTCAGTTCATTTTCTGCACCATACATGACAGCCTGCGCAGGCAGAGCATAGCCGATAATTCCGATAGTTAAACTCGTCGTCATCAACTTTTTAAAACCAACAATTTTACTGGTCATCATTTGCCTTCCATAGGTTTTATATGTGTAAGAGTGAATCGGAAAAATAGTTCCTTATCTTATTTAAATCATCCGCTATCACAACAGCCTTTTTAAGGGCGAGGAACGCGATCGCTATTTATAAATTCTTTCGAGGGTCGTTTGTTTAAATCCGGAGGGTTCTGTCGCGCAGCCAAATTACAATCCTCGTTAGAACTGTCTATGAATCTTTAGTTGCGCCATTGCCCGTTAGCTTAGACAAATCGGTGAGTAAACTCATAAGTCAAATCAACTCTTCCCTTGCGCAGAACCGCCGGGTCTAGTCTCTCAACGGTGTTGCAAGTCATCAACACAACTAGTCTCTGCTGTGCCTGAATACCAGCTTCGTCAATTACGCTTTGGTACAAAGTGCCATCTAGCAAACTTAAGATATGTTCTGTCTTGCTGTTGCTTTGGGCGGCAAGACTTGCTCTGTTCTGAGCCAAATTATCAGCTTCGTTAATGATGATGCAAATCCGCTCTAAGTAACTTGGTGGGACAAAGTTCTCTACGGCATCGTGGTCAAGGATAAAAATCACGTAGCCTAAAGGCATTAAAATTTCTCTTGCCACTGCTTGTGTCCAGGCTGTTTTACCTGTACCTGGATCCCCCTGGATTAGCACAGCCAGTTGATATTGGTCGAGAACTGCCTGCTGCACTGCATCAGTAAAGCTTTGAATTTCAGAGGGGAATGTTCGAGTCGAAAACTGACTTTGGATTTGTCCAACACGACTCTGGTACCCACTCAGCATCACTGCTAGGTTATAAGTTGCTTTACTGATGAGTGGCGCTAGCTGTTTGGACATGATGGTGTACTGTCGCCGCCCCCTGTCTAAGTTGTCTACCTGTAGCCAAACTTGGTGACTGGACCAGTAGGCGTAAACGGTACCTATGGTTTCAAGCCGCTCCCAGTTAATAAACCGATCAACAGGAAAATAGAAATGTCGCTCCAGATAGTATTGGGTAATAATGTCTGGGCGGCCTAATAAATCTAAGATTTTGAGAATCGTAATCTCTTGCAGCCGGTTGAGAACGGAATGAATTGGAATGCTGCTGCGGCTCACTGCCTGGGCGACAGGGACCTCAGTACTCAGAACGTCTTTGTGCCGGTAATCTGGAAATGGAGGTTCTGGGGTGATGTAATTCCAAAACTCGTCTAGTTTGTATCGGGTATTGTCAGAGAAAATACTCAACGTGTTGGCCCACCAAGCATAGTCATTACGCCCTAGAGCATCAGCAAGGTCACTGGCTATGTTTAGAGTTTTGTGAGTCAGCTCCCACGTATCATTAGACACCAAATGCAGTAGAAAACCCCAGTCAAGCTGCCGGGATAGGGGTCGCCAGCCAGCTCCAAGTAAGCCTTTGGCTTGGGGGTTGTTTACAGAAGTGTCTTCACGATCGCCGAAGTATCCTAAACCCATACTCTCAGTTCTGTAGTGTTAGAACTATCATACCTATATACTACATTTGTGGCAAAAACGTAGTATGAAGTCGAGAGGAAGCGACTGTTTATCCCCATACATTCCATAAGAAACCAGTTATCGTTCCTTGATCATCTATGTGAATTGTGTAAAGCCAAGGTTGCTTCTCTTCTGGTGTGTATACCCTAATTTTGATCTCCCATTCCCCCGCTGGGTCGCACGAGACGAGATGGAAATCATCTCTTGCCAATGTCTGCCACAGACTGTCGTCTTCCGACCGAATAGCATCTATTGCAAGATTGACGGCTTCGCCCTGCGTTATGCAACGTTTTACATTCCGCTGACTCAGCTGTCTTCGTGGTCTGCCGATTCTGCCCTTACTTTGACCTGTTGCCATCCTTGACAGTCGCTTGCGTTCTGCCGCCGCCGCCAATCGGCAGTTCTCGCCACAGTAGGAGGGTTGTCTACCCGGAAAACGCTCCTGAGTAACACTTTCAAGGCAAGCCGCGCAGGTAAAGGTGACAAAGCGGGTTTTGATGCTTCTTTGATGCGGCGTAATAATCCCCACAGGTTGGCCACAGCTAAGTACATGTAGATATTGAGGATCTGGAGAATTAGCGCTCATGGTATATGTCTCTATTGCTGGCAAGCACTAATACAAACTTCAAGCCAGCAAGCGCGTCACCGGACGCTTGAATGACGTTTAGAGGCAAAAACGGTTAATTCGTAGCAAAATAGCTGGTCCTCTTTGTGATGTTCGTCAACAAGTTGGTGCTAGGGGCATCACATCACTTGCTGGCTTCTGATCGCACCTAACTCTAGAGAAATAGGCCATGTTCGATGTAGAGATAATACTGATGCGTCGAGTCATCTGCTGACGGGAGGAATTCAAAATGTTGGAAAAACTACTGCTATCCGTTGCCATCACATTTGTAATTAACACCTTTTTCGTGCAGCTAGGCTGGTCCTCTACTAACCAGAAGTCTTTGGAGCTACACCAACAAGCAATGAAGCTAATGAGTCATTTGTGATTTCCGCCAACAACGAACTACCAATTACAAACTACTAATCACAAACTACTAACCGCTTAAGGTAATATGCAGTGATATGTGCTATTTTCCTGAGAAAGGCTCCGCGTCTCCGGACATGCCGCCAGTACGCTACCATATTGCCTGCCATGAAACCTTTAATCCTAGCCACTGCCGCACTGCTGACTACCATATCCATCGCCGCTCCAGCAAAAGCAGAAAAGTCTGAACACACAAGGCAACTCTTGGCAACTAAACAATGCCAAAACTGTGACCTGAGTGATGCCGGACTAGTTATGGCCGACCTGTCTGGAGCTAATTTGAGTGGCGCTGACCTGAGCCGTGCTAATCTCAGTCGTGCCAACTTAACTGGGGCTGACCTCAGTGGAGCAAAGCTTAGTGGTGCTTCACTGTTTGGTGCTAACCTCAACGGAGCCAACTTCAGAGGGGCCGACCTGAGTGGAGCCGATTTGAGAGAAAGCTATCTACTCAACGCCGATGTGTCGGGTGCTAATCTTAGTGGGGCTAGTATGCTGGGTGCAGTAGGAATACCATCCCAAGTTGGCACTGCGGAAGACTTTTACAAGTTGGGGATGGCAGACGGGGAAAAAGGCAATCACCAAAGAGCTATTGATTATTTCAATCAGGCAATTAGTATTAATCCCAAGTATGCCAACGCTTACTTTGCTCGTAGTGTCGCTCGCTATCAATCGTTAGACCGCGCAGGCGCAATTCAAGACGCTCAGCAAGCTGCAAAACTTTTCCTGTCTCAAGGAGATAGCAATGGGTTGCTAACAGCGCAGGCATTTGTCAAAGAGATGCAGACACCTCTGGATACGCGTGTATCTAAAGGGAAGCCAAGTTTTGTTGACTTTATGAGCAACATCCTATCGCTCGCAGCTCAAATTGTTCCAAGCTTCATTAAATTTTAACTGATGTTGATTTGGTCGATGTTGTAGTAGACATCTTAGTAGGGCGACTCGGCGAGTCGCCCCTACGACTGGTTAACCAGACGGATTGAAGCGGTGTGAGAGGAGTAGAAAAATGTTGAGCTGGGAGCAAAACCCTGTTGTTGCACCCAGGGGTGGCGATGCCGACGGCGGACTTCGCCAACGCGCTTGGGTGGAGATTGATTTGGCGGCGTTGGCTTACAATGTACGGCAATTGAAAAGCCTGTTATCGTCGCAAACCGAACTGCTTGCAGTGGTCAAAGCCGATGCTTATGGTCATGGAGCTATCACAGTTGCTCAGACTGTCCTACAACATGGCGCTAGCTGGCTAGGAGTTGCAACCCTGAGAGAGGGAATTGAACTGCGGGAGGCTGGAATCAAAACTCCGATTTTGATCTTAGGTGCGAACCACACACCAGCAGAAATCCAAGCGATCGCCCATTGGCAACTACAGCCAACTCTATGCAGCCCTAAGCAAGCCTTAGTCTTTTCAGAAACAGTAGGAATCCTCTCTCAAAGTCCTTTAGCAGTACACATCAAATTTGATACGGGAATGTCGCGGCTAGGACCACTCTGGCAGCAAGCCGCTGAGTTTGTCCAGCTCGTGCAGGGGTTGCCCAATCTCCACATAGCCAGCATCTATTCCCATTTGGCAACGGCAGAGAGCTTGGATCAAACAGCAATGAGACAACAGCAGGCACGGTTTGAGACGGTGATCGCCCAAATTCAAGCGGTTGGAGTGCCGCTACCGCCACTGCACTTGGCTAACTCAGCGGCCACCTTGACCGATCCAGCGCTGCATTACGATTTGGTGCGCCTAGGTTTAGCGATCTACGGACTTTACCCAGCCAAGCATCTGAGCAATGTACACCTTAAGCCCGCACTGCAAGTAAAAGCGCGGGTAACTCAAGTCAAAACAATTCCACCAGGAACTGGCGTCAGTTACGGTCATCAATTCATTGCCGATCGAGAACTCCGCCTCGCTGTTGTCGGCATCGGTTACGCTGATGGCGTGCCGCGCAATCTCTCTAA
>CAXUIV010000440.1:0-4626 GCA_964250875.1 uncultured bacterium | reverse complement strand
GGAAGATATAGTTAGTGTTGTAGGAGCCATCAGTTCAATGGACTACATAGATAAGGTGTTGGAAAAGCTCAAGGAATGGGCCCGCAAATTGATTGATGCATTACTTGGTCCAGAGCCTGAGCCTGAACCTGAACCTATTCCTATTCCCGTCAATGATCGCTCGCACCGTCGCAGGTAGTCCGTCAAAGAGATTGACTGAATCACGAATCTCAAGCGTTTTAGTGCTGCATGGGCCGAATCTAAACTTGCTAGGACAGCGAGAGCCAGGGATTTATGGCTTGGTGACTTTGGATGAGATTAATAGCCTTTTACAAGAGGAAGGCAAGAAGCTCAATGCAAAAGTCTCAGCGGTGCAGTCAAACCATGAAGGTGGCATGATAGATGCTATACATGCAGCTGTTGGACAACACCAGGGGATTCTAATCAATGCTGGGGCTTACACTCACACCAGTGTGGCCCTCCGAGATGCGATCGCGGCTGTTGACATACCGACAGTTGAGGTGCATTTAAGCAATATCTACCGCCGCGAAGCTTTCAGACACCATTCTATGATTGCGCCGGTTGCAATTGGACAAATTAGTGGATTTGGTGCAGAGAGTTATCGCTTGGGGCTACAGGCTCTAGTACACCATTTGAGGCATATGGGGAAGAGCGATCGCCGCTAATGTAGAACCTATGCGCTACTCCCTGTCAAGTCGATTTTGCGGCACTCTAATCGGGGCTGTACTTGAAGAAGCCGGAATCTACCCTGAACAGCATCAGCAACCGGGTGGCTGGAGCAAGTTAGTAATTTTGAGCGCTGAAAGCTTAATCGGGTTGGGCAAATTTGATCTACAGAACTGGCGTGAGATTCACAATGAATACTCAGCAGCGATGTCTACAAAAGCGATTATCGTCACGCTGCCTGTGGTGCTGTTCTATCACGAAAATGAAACTAAACTGAGACAAAACTTACTATCTCTGACGAGCATTTGGCCAAATGACCCAGTGCTGAGAGATGGCGCTTTAGCAGTAGGGTATGCGATCGCGCAGTCTCTTACCGAAAAACTGAACCCAAATACATTAATCGCCCAGACCATCAGCTTTCTGGGAGAACCTCAGACTGGATTAGCCCAACAAATGGCACAGGTCCAAACATTATTGGCGCAAGGCGCTGCGTTAGAGAGGGCTGTAAACCAGTTAAGTCGAGACGCTCTACCCAGTACCCCAGTTGCTATGGCATTCTACTGCTTTCTTAGCACTATAGAAGATCTACGCCTTTCAGTTCTCCGTGCAGCGCGAACACAGTACCAACCCCAAATTACCACTGCTATTACGGGTGCTTTATCAGGAGCATACAACAGTGTTGCTGGGATTCCTACTAATTTACGGTCAAAGCCATACAAGATAGATTCCAAGCCTCTAGGGGTGTGGGAGACCGCAACCGAGCCAGAAATGTTACACTTGTCTGACTCAATACTTGCAGTTTGGTCAGGTGTGTACGATTGGACGACCAGTGGAGTTGGGGTAACGCCGGTGCAGGCGATCGCCGCCCCTCGTGTCATGAGGTTGCGTTGAAGCAAGTCCGGCTAGCTCCATGCGCATAGAGTTAGGCATGAAACACGCGAATGCTAAATAAGTAAAATTGCCAGATGTCTATGACGTGTAAGAGGAAGTAAAGTGCAGATAGCAATCTACAGGTAGCCAGTGTGGCAAACCAGCCTCAACCAGCCTCAGCTCAAGATTATTCCAGTTTTAGCTACCTAACCGTTTATTGCGGTCACTGGTGATGAAAACTCGTTGGTTCTTTCAGTCCTGGACGCAGCAGTTTAGCAATTGGCGGCAACAGCACCTGCCACTCTACCTCCTCTCGCGAGAAGGCGTTGCGATCCGTAATGAAAAGCGACAAGTGGTTGCGGATGGCCTGCCGCCTCATTTGCGAAAACTGATCCTAGGAGGCTCGCGGCGAATTCGGAGAGACAGTTCTGCCGTGGTTTTCGTCATAGCAGTGGTTTCCATCACCGGCGTTTTGGGGCATCGTTTCTATAATCAACCGAGGCTAGACGTGGGCACCATTGCGCCACAGACGATTCAAGCGCCCTCTGACGCTCGCGTTGAAGATACGAAAAGCACAGAAGCCAAGCGCCAAGTTGCTCGTACAGGCTCAGTACCAGTGTTGGCAATCGATTCAGCGGTGAATCAGCAGACAGAACAAGAATTGCAACAAGCACTGGACCTAAGCAACGAACTGCGACAAATTGCAGGCCCTTTTCCCTTTGCTGAAACCTCTGTCCTCTCTGCTGCCACTCAGCTTTACCTACGTCAGTGTCCGGAACCACAGTGGCAGACAGTGATCAGTGCTGTAAACAACGCTCAAACGAAACAACCGACACTGGATGTCAATTTGGTTAACACAGCAGATGCACGAGCTGTTGCAGAATTACAGGCTTATCAGCTCATAAATTCCCCGCAAAAATTGGCCGCACTCGTTGCCACTATTACACGCGCCCGTCAGCGATATGCCCAAACATTAATCAAACTATCAGTACCAGAGGTGCTAAAGGCTGAACCGTTCTACGACCCCTCGCTGCTGAGTTTGTCGGATGCTGACTGGGTGAAGACGGAGACGGGGGTCCACGACAGTGCTGAGCGCATTCTCACTCAAGGCATACCGATTGGGCTACCGCAAAGCATTTTGCAGAGAGCAGTCAGCTTACAAGTCCAGACTCAAGTACCTATAGCAGCACAAATTCCGGCAACCAAGTTGTTATTGAGTGTCTTGAGACCGAATCTCAAGGCAGATGCTGAACAAACCAGATTACAGGCACAACAGGCAGCCTCCGCAGTAGCACCCGCGATGCTTCAAGTGCAGCGAGGTCAGGTGATTGTCCGGGCCGGAGATATCATCACTCCGCAGAATTTTGTCCTGCTGGATTATTTCAAATTGAGTCGCCGAGAAATTAACTGGTTAGGTTTGACGCAGCTGGGAGGCATGGTGATTGGGGCCATTGGCGTTTTTGGACTGGTAGAAAGACGGCTTCAGATTAAATTACGCCAAAGAGACCGTCTGTTGATCTTACTGCTGACTCTGAGTACACCCTTGCTGGTAGCGGTGGGTGTACCCTACACAAGCTTGCCAGCGATCGGTCTATTAATAGGAAATTTCTATGGTTCTGTTTTAGGCGTGACCGTGGTAGGACTCGTGACGGTGCTACTGCCTGGAAGCATGCAAATCAGCTGGCAGCATCTGCTCGCTGGTGCTGCTGGAGGATTACTGGGGAGCTGGATGGCAGGACGACTGCGATCGCGTGAGGAACTCGCTTTGCTAGGCGGTGCGGTTGGCTTAACTCAGGGAGTCGTCTACCTGCTAGGAAATCTAGTCAGTACGAGTTTTGGGGGTTTGTGGTATGTTGTCGTCCGGGAAGCGCTCCTATCTGGTCTTTCTGGTTTAGCGTGGAGTATCGTGGCGCTGGGGCTAAGTCCTTATCTTGAACACCTGTTTGACCTGGTCACATCCAGTCGGCTAGCCGAACTCGCGAACCCGAATCGGCCTCTATTAAAGCAACTGGCTACCAAAGCGCCTGGAACTTTTCAACACACGTTGTTTGTTGCCACCCTGGCAGAGGCTGCCGCCAAAGCATTAAACTGCAATGTTGAACTGATTCGTGCTGGTACCCTATACCACGATATTGGCAAGCTACACGATTCTCTGTCGTTTATTGAAAATCAAATGGGTGGTCCCAATAAGCACGATGAGATTAACGACCCGTGGAAGAGTGCTGAAATCATCAAGAAGCACGTTAGTGCAGGGCTAGCTATGGCGCGTAAATACCGACTGCCTACAGCGCTGCAAGCTTTTATTCCAGAACACCAGGGGACGCTGTTGATTGCCTATTTCTATCACCAAGCCCAGCAATTAACTGCCGAAGCTGACGGCACCAAAGCGATTCGGCCTGTCATCGAATCAGATTTTCGCTACGATGGCCCGATTCCTCAATCGAGAGAAACCGGGATTGTCATGTTGGCAGACGCTTGTGAGGCAGCGCTGCGATCGCTCAAGGATGCTGGGCATGAGGAAGCTCTAGCATTGGTCAATAGAATCCTTAAAGCCCGTTGGCAGGACAATCAGTTAGTTGACTCCGGTTTAAAACGAAGCGAGATGTCCCAAATTGGCGAAATCTTCGTCCAGGTTTGGCAACAGTTTAATCACAAACGGATCGCTTACCCAAAATCGATTAAGTAGGAACTATCCTTTGACACCACTGCCTGCTTCTGTTGGCACAATGTAGCGTTGTAAAAACGAGAACAACAGCAATACTGGGGCAATCGAAATAACGGAACCAGCCGCAATCAGTCGCCAATCGAGGGAAAAAGTTCCGGCTAATGTGGCCACTCCCAAGGGGAGAGTGTAGTACTCTGGTCGATCCAAAACAATCAGAGGCCAAAGGAAATCACTCCAAGAGCCAATGAACACAAAAATTGCTAAAGTCACAAGTGCTGGTCGAATTGCTGGCAGCATCACATGCCACCACAAGCCCAACTCTGAACAACCGTCCATGCGGGCAGATTCTTCCAGCTCTTTCGGAACTCCTTGAAACGCTTGTCGCAGTAGAAAAATGCCAAAGGCAGAAGCAATCTCTGGAAAAA
>CAXUIV010000439.1:0-4642 GCA_964250875.1 uncultured bacterium | reverse complement strand
ATGGACGTCCCGTGCGGATTGGCGGAATTGGCAAAGGCTCCGGCATGATTCATCCAAACATGGCAACGATGCTAGCCTTTGTTACTTGTGATGCAGCTGTCTCTCCCTCTCTCTGGCAGCAAATGCTGAGTCGGGCAGCCGAGCGGAGCTTCAACCAAATTACCGTAGATGGCGATACTAGCACCAACGACACACTCTTAGCTCTGGCTAATGGCCAATCTCGCACTCCAGCGATTACGGCAATGAGTCCGGAAGCGGAGAAGCTGGAGCTAATGCTCACAGATGTTTGCCAGCATCTAGCAAAAGCGATCGCCCGCGACGGTGAAGGAGCAACTTGCCTGATTCAGGTCGAAGTGCGCGGGGCGGTAGATGAAGCAGCAGCTCGGCAGGTGGCAAAAACCATTGCTGGTTCTTCTCTCGTTAAATGCGCCGTCTTCGGTCGTGATCCCAACTGGGGCCGCATTGCCGCTGCGGCTGGTCGTGCTGGGGTGCCTTTTCAGCAAGAAGACCTGCGAATCATGATAGGGAATTTCTTGCTCATGGAAAATGGCCAGCCATTGCCCTTTGATCGTGCGGCGGCAAGTGCTTATTTAAAACAGGAGGCAACCGTGGTGATCGGCGTCAGTATTGGCGATGGTTCTGGGTATGGCTCTGCTTGGGGCTGCGACCTCAGCTATGACTACGTAAAGATTAATGCGGAGTATACAACTTAAAGTTTTTAAACCGCAGGGCCTCTGCGGTTTATCTTCTTAGCCGTATCATGGGTAATTCCTTCACAGTTAACGAAAATATATTGTTAAAATTGTTGACAAAGCTGAAGCATTGGAATCTTGTAACTGCTATGGGTCGTATTGGGGTACTATTACTTAATCTTGGTGGGCCGGACCAACTAGAAGACGTTGGACCATTTTTATTCAACCTGTTTGCCGACCCAGAAATTATTCGTATACCCTTGCCTTGGCTGCAAAAACCCTTAGCTTGGTTGATTTCCACCCGTAGAACTAAGACATCGCAAGAGAACTACAGACAGATTGGGGGTGGTTCTCCTCTCAGGCGGATTACTGAGGAGCAGGGACAAGCCCTACAAAAGCAGCTGGAGCAAAAGGGACAAGAAGCTTGTGTTTATGTAGGTATGCGCTATTGGCATCCGTTCACAGAAGAAGCGATCGCTAGAGTCAAACGCGACGGTATAGAACGGTTGGTGATTTTACCTTTGTATCCTCAATTCTCTATTAGCACCAGTGGCTCCAGCTTCCGGTTATTAGAAAGGATTTGGCAAGAGGATCCAAAACTTGACCGGATTGAATACACCCTTATTCCCTCCTGGTACAAGCAACCTGGCTACCTTCAAGCTATGGCTCAGTTGATTGCTCGGGAGATTGACCAGTTTGATAACCCAGAAGAAGCTCACATTTTCTTTAGTGCTCATGGTGTGCCACGCAGCTACGTAGAGGAAGCTGGTGATCCTTACCAGCAAGAAATTGAGGACTGTACAGCTTTGATTATGCAGACTCTGAACCGGCCTAACCCGCACACCCTGGCCTATCAAAGCCGAGTCGGTCCAGTTGAATGGCTCCAACCCTACACTGAGGATGCTCTGCGGCAGCTTGGAGCGGAGGGAGTAAAAGACTTGGCTATTGTACCTATCAGCTTTGTTTCAGAACACATAGAAACACTGCAAGAGATTGATATTGAGTACCGGGAGGTAGCAGAACATGCAGGCATACACAACTTCCGCCGTGTACCCGCCCTCAACACTGATCCTGTGTTTATTGAGGCGATGGCAGAGTTGGTAGTCGAAGCTCTGAAGTTACCTAACCTGAAACTGTCTCAGGTAACTCAGATGAAGAAAAAGGTCAAAATGTACCCACCAGAACGCTGGGAGTTGGGTATGACCACCACAGCCGAAGTTTGGAACGGTCGTCTCGCCATGCTTGGTTTCATTGCACTAGTGATAGAGCTAATCACCGGACGTGGTCTGCTACACTTTGTCGGAATTTTGTAACCCAACAGTAGGGGTGACCCGTCCGCCCCTAATTCCGAGGCCGGGGCTTGCCTTTTTGCCAGTCATGCCACTCCTTCGAACTGCGAACCGCTAACCACAGTAGGGTCAAAGCGATCAATCCTCCCTGTCTAGGCGCGTCAAAGGCGAAGAATACTAGGGAGACACACAAGGCGTCTTGAATCAAGACGGCCCATACTGGTAAACCGCGCAAGCGATAAAACCAGCCAACTTGAACGAGTTGCAGCACTAAGGCAAGCAGCCCTCCAATAATGCCAATTAACCAAGTTGGGTTCGCTGTAGCCTGGGCAACTGCTGTTCCCATAATTGCCCCGACAATTGGGCTAAACACCAACTCTACCATCTGCAACACTCGCTGCCCCAACAATTGCTTAGAGGCAAATAGCTCGACCAGCGACCAGCTGATAAGGACGGCTAGTACAATTGGTGGCGAGATGCGCGACAAAATCGGTACATGCGACCAAAGACTGCCTCCCTGCAATAGACCAATCACCAGGAGAGGCAGGGCAATTCTCATTCCCGCCGCCGCCGAAGCAGAAAGCGCGGCTAGGAGTTCAATCATAGAGGGTTATACGATTTTGGATTGAGAAATTTTGGACGGTTAGCCAGCTTCAGCGGTAAGAAGCGATGCAGCTCTTACGCGAAATGGTATTGGTGGGTTAAGGTTGTTAGCGATGCTTGAAGCCCAAGTCCGTTGGTTGAACTCGCGCTTATTATTTCTAGCTTCGCAGAAGAATCACCGTCTGGGGGTAGGAGGATGACCCCTATCCCTTAGTGGATGCACATATGGAGGTAAAGAGCGCGGACCTTGAAGCGAAGCACCCTAAGCAAGTTATGTTGCAGTTACTACATCATAACTTTGATTTACGAGTTCAACAGCTAAATACCTAGTCGTTGATAAATCTGGTCGAGATGTTTTAGATGCTGCTGCGGGTCAAAACACGCCTCAATTTCTGCCGGAGATAAAAGCTGGCTGACACGGGCGTCTTTGGTAATCAAGTCGCGGAAATCACCTTCTGGTTGGTTCCAAGCTTGATGGGCGCAAGACTGCACGGTTGCATAAGCGGTCTCACGATTCATGCCTTTTTCTACTAGGGCAAGTAGCACCCGCTGGCTGAAGACTATGCCGCCAAAGCAGTTCATGTTCCGCTCCATGTTCTGAGGGTAGACTAACAAGTTTTTCACCAAGTCGGCCATTTCCACTAGCATGAAGTGAGTCAGAATGCAGACATCAGGCAGCATCACCCGCTCAACTGAGCTGTGGGAAATGTCTCGTTCGTGCCAGAGAGCGACATTTTCTAGGGCAGCGACGGTGTGACTCCGGAGAATTCGCGCTATGCCCGTTAGTCGCTCAGAGCGAATTGGGTTCCGCTTGTGGGGCATGGCAGAGGAGCCTTTCTGACCTTTAGAGAAAAATTCTTCAACTTCTAAGACGTCAGTTCTTTGCAGGTTACGGATCTCTACTGCAAACCGCTCAATCGAGGCTCCCAATAAAGCTAACTGTTGGACAAATTCAGCATGGCGATCGCGTGAAATTACCTGCGTCGATGCGGTGTCTGGTGCTAGTCCTAATTTCTGACAGGCAATTGCTTCAACTCGCGGTTCGACATTGGCGTATGTGCCCACTGCCCCCGAAATCTTGCCAACAGCAATCTGTTGCCGCAGATGCGTGAGGCGATCGCTGTGCCGCAACACTTCCGCCAACCATCCGGCTAGTTTAAAGCCAAACGTGATGGGTTCCGCGTGAATTCCATGGGAGCGACCGATCATCGCCGTGTAGCGATGCGCCTGAGCTTGGGAGCGAATTGCCTGAATCAAATTCTTCAGTCGAGACTGTAATAGATCGAGACTGGCAACCATCTGAAGTGCCAAAGCGGTATCCAGCACATCCGAACTGGTTAGACCTAAATGAATATAGCGTCCCGCATCGCCCACATATTCATTTACGTTTGTCAGAAAGGCGATCATGTCATGGCGGACTTCGGCCTCAATTTCTAGGACACGCTGTGGGTCAAATTCTGCCTTTGCCTTAATTTCCGCTACTGCCGACTCTGGAATGTAACCCAGTTCTGCTTGAGCTTCACAGACTGCGATTTCTACTTGCAGCCAGGTCTTAAGTTTGTAAGTCTCAGTCCACAGTTCGCCCATTTCGGGCAAGGTGTAACGCTCAATCAAAGTCCGCTACAAAATACATCTGTCATATTCTACAACTCATTGCCACTGCTTCGTTAAGAAGCCCACTTATGAGCGCTTCGGCGTTAGCTCAAACGAATCGAAGAACTTTTTTGTGTCTCCAGCTTGAGGAAAAGCTATGTGAAGTTGATACAGCCGCTGCCCTACCAAAAAGATTCTGGCTTTGCCAGTTATTCCGTCCTGCGTTTTATATTCAATTTCTCTGCCCGGATATGCACCCAGCGAAATTCGCCGCTGACTTAACAACTGATCGCCGCCGGTTGATAAACCCTTGCAAGCCTCATCTAAGAGGAAGTCAGGCTTGATTTTGGTAATATCCTCAGGAAAGTCTGAGTACATCATTATAAACGCACCTGTTTCTGTTGCCAGACTAAAGGTGTGATGCACCGTTGTGCCATCCTCTGTTTTCTCGGTTTCTGTCGCCTC
>CAXUIV010000438.1:0-4643 GCA_964250875.1 uncultured bacterium | reverse complement strand
GCCCGGTTTGCGGGCTATCACTCACGTGGGTTGGCGGAACCTCCCGACCCGGAATATCCGTTTGTGCTGATTAACGGTAGGCTCTACGGTCACTGGCACAGCCAAACCCGTACAGGCCGAGTCGAGAAAATTCGGCAGATGTATCCCCAGCCTTTTCTGGAGATTCACCCCCGTGATGCCGCAAGCTTGGGTATTCAAGACAGCAGTTGGGTGGAGGTGCGATCACGTCGCGGCAAAGCCCGATTCCCCGCTAAAGTCACACAGGCGATCGCCCCTGGCACTGTTTTTGTGCCGATGCATTGGGGATCTCTTTGGGCCGAACAAGCTGAAGTTAATGCTCTTACCCATTCAGAAGCCTGCCCAGACTCGCTGCAACCGGAGATGAAAGTGTCTGCTGTACAGCTTGTACCCGTTGCTGCTGATCTTGCCGTCTCTGACCAACTCCAGCCGAGTCACTCTATCTCGCCTCCACTTTCTGTTTAAGTTCAGCTTGAAATAAGATTTGGAGCCAAAATTTAACTCCTCCCATGCCTAAAGCCGATAGAATTTTGTGCTGTTAGTTTTTGACTGGTGGCTGTTAGTAACTACCAACTACCAACATCAAGGTATAAAAGTTACTTTTAATACACTACAAAGAAAAATGGTGAACTACATTATGAGAAGTTGGATCAAAAACTTAACGGTCCTATCTGCCTCGGAGCAAAAAAAACAGCGATCACAAACAGCAACCGTGAATTTTAGGATTTGCTGACTTAGCAACTCAAAATGCATCTCGCTGTCTACCTTGAATAAACCAGTCGCCTCTCCTCTACCAATGCAAAAAATGCAACAGCACTATGCTGTTTGCGTATATCTCAAGCTCAACCGTAAATTTTGCTACACTTTTCACCGTTTACATAGCTTTACCTTGTAGAGAGGCAAGTTGAATAAATTCAGTATTTTCACTGCCTACAGGTAGAGGTCGTTACTAACAATCTTTAATTTTCCGTCTACCTGTAAGTGTAAGCGCAGTTTTTCAACGGAATCAATTCAACGAAAAATCATGCTAGCAGTTCACCATGCGTTATTTTTTTAAGGAATGAATTATGCTCCAAGGACTATTGTCTTTTAGAGGCCGCTACCGCACCCTAAACCTTGCTTGGTTTGCCTTCTTTTTGACTTTTGTATGTTGGTTCACCCTGGCTCCGTTTCTCAAAACCGTCTCACACGATCTGAATTTAAACCCTGGGCAGGCCAAAACACTTTTAGCCTGTAACCTGGCACTAACAATTCCAGCCCGAATCATCATCGGGATGTTATTGGATCGCTTTGGACCGCGTATCACCTTTTCAGGGTTGCTAATCTATGCCGCTCTTCCTGCCTTGGGTACTGCCTTTGCCCAAGACTTCAACCAGATGGTTTGGAGTCGCTTAGCAATGGGAATTGTCGGTGCGGGATTTGTCGTTGGTATCCGTCTAGTGGCGGAGTGGTTCCCTCCTAAAGAAATTGGCTTTGCCCAGGGCATTTATGGTGGCTGGGGGAACTTTGGCTCCTTTGCCGCTGAGGCAGTTCTGCCTTCCATTGCCGTTGCCAGTGGTTTTCTAGCTGCCGGACACTCAAACTGGCGGTTTGCGATCGGTCTCACCGGAGTCGTGACTGCCATTTACGGAGTTATCTTTTACTTCAGTATTCAGAATACTCCACCGGGTAAAGCGTATCAGCGACCTGCCCGCAACGGCGGGATGGAAGTGACCAGTGGAACAAGTTTCTGGGCATTGCTAGCCACTAATATTCCCCTGTTTGGGGCATTGGCTTTGCTAACCTGGCGCTTGCAGCAAGTCAAATTCCTGAATTCAACTGCAATGTATGGGGTTTGGACTTTCTTGGTAGCCCTATATTTGTTTCAAGCCTACCAGATCTGGCAGGTAAACCGGGAAGTGGCAAGCGGCACCAAACAGTATCCTCCAGAAGACCGTTACAAAATAGGTCAAGTGTTTTTACTAGAGCTAGCGTATGCTGTTAGCTTTGGCTCAGAGCTAGCGGTGGTTTCGATGCTGCCGACATTTGTGGAGAATACCTTCCACGTTAGTGAACTGGTAGCCGGACCAGTTGCTGCTACTTATCCGCTAATGAACTTGGTCTCCCGCCCTACTGGTGGCTTCATCTCTGACAAGATCGGTAGCCGGAAGTGGACGTTGGTGGCCATGCTGGGTGGCCTTGGAATTGGCTATCTCCTAATGAGTCGAATCAGCGGTGGTTGGCCTCTGCCTCTAGCTATTGTGCTAACTATGTGCTGTGCTTTCTTTGTGTTTGGCGGTGCAGGCGCGACTTTCGGGATTGCACCCTTGATCAAGCGCCGAGTTACAGGTCAAATTGCGGGGAATATTGGTGCTTTTGGCAGCGTTGGCTCCGTAATTTACACAACCATCTATAGTCTTTTACCTAAGGGTCCTATAGGGGGTCAGCAGTTCTTTGAAGTTCTGGGAGTTGGCGGTCTGGTTGCCTTCTTCCTTTGTGCCTTCCTCTTGAAGGAACCTCAAGCTGCTGAAAGCAAAGAGTTTGTAGACGATGCAGCAATGGTGGGGCATTAATAAGTAGATCGTTGAGAACGAACGATGACTTGTTAAGGTCGGGCATTGGGCATCGGGCAGTGGGCATGGGTAGAAAACTAGCAGTTTACATTTCGTAAATGCTTGGCTTTATTTCCTCCCATCTACTTAGTTGATGATCTGAGATTCGTAATTCGTAGTTTTTACCTCGTGGATAAGCTAGGGAGTTATTCTTATGAACTTAGGCGGGGGCGCTACGAATTACGAATCACGAATTATGAATCACGAACTGAGGCAAAGTAAATTAAGATTCCATGTCATCATCTGCTCAAAAAACAACAGCAACTGATAGTTCTGAAAACAACCCTAGCTACCTGAATGAGCTTACTTACCAGCAGATGATTCTCTGCTCAGCGGTAATTGGCATTGCTGGGGGGTTGGCTGCAACCGTCTATTACTATTTGCTAGAAGCAGGTTTACACCTTGTCTGGCACACACTTCCGGAAGTTTTAGCTCCTTACTTTCCCACCTCAATTCCAGCCTGGAATTACGTCTGGATCGCCACTACGACTGGCGGCTTTCTCGTTGGCCTCACGCTGTACCTGATGGGTCTTCCCGGTGAGGTTGCTTTTGTCGTTGACAATGTTCACTGTCCGGGCCGAATTGACCTACGCCAGACCCCGGCGATGATTGTGGCTTCACTCGTTTCGATTACCGCTGGTGGTAGTGCGGGACCTGAAGCCCCGCTGGTTCAGATTAATGGCAGCTTTGGCGGCTGGTTAGCTGAGAAGCTGAAGCTGACCTTAACAACAGGCCGCGTGCTAACCTTGTGCGGAATGAGCGCTGCCTTGGGTGCCTTCTTTGGTGCGCCTTTGGGTGGGGCACTTTTTGCCCTAGAACTGCCTCATCGTCGTGGTCTAGAATACTACGAAGCGATTGTTCCAGCCGTATTGAGCGCAATTCTCAGCTTTTTTGTGTTTCGCTTCAACACAGGATTAACGATTGGCGGCATGTATCACTTTGAAGCTATTCCTCAACTTTCATTAATGAATCTAGTTGAGGGCGCAGCGCTTGGGGCTATAGGGGCACTGGTGGCCTTGCTCTTCGTGTTGCTGTTTCGTGCTGTTGGACACTTGAGTGAGTACATTGCCCATCGCACAATTCTGCTCGCCACGTTGGGAGGATTATCAATTGGGCTGATTGCTTTGGCTTTTCCCCAAACGCTATTTTTTGGCGAGAAAGAAATTCATACGATCGTTGAAACAGGTTCGACATTCGGAATTACCGTGCTGCTGGCGATCGCCGTTGCTAAAATGCTCGCGGTTGCTTGCACCCTGCACTCTGGTTTCCGGGGCGGGTTTATCTTCCCGTTGTTTTACATTGGTGCGGCAGTCGGTTTGGCCATCGCTCTGGCTGTTCCTCAAATTCACCCAACCATCGGTATGATCTGCATGATGGCAGCGGTAAATGTCGCCATCACTAAAACGCCTGTCAGTACCACAGTGATTCTCAGTGTACTCTCTGATACAGCAATGGTACCTGTGATCGTCATCGCGAGTTTTACGAGTTTCCTGCTGACGACTCAAGTTTCGCTGATTAAAACGCAGCGATCGCGCAACTTCGCTGAGGGAAATCCGGGTTTTGCCCTACAAGCTGCTAAATCTGCTTGAGCATTTTTTTTCAAACTCTTAGCTCCTAATTGAGACATGAAGCCGTTTAAACATGGCTTCTCTTGCTTGAGTGGAGAGCTGATCGTCCAGCGGTTTCAGTACTAGTGGCCTTCTATACTTTTGAATCAGTGCCGTCTGAATCAACCAATCAGCAAGGAAGGGGTTTTTAGGTAGAATAGGGCCGTGAGAATAGGTAGCGATCGCATTTCGGTAGAATGCCCCTTCCGTTCCATCTTCGCCGTTGTTGCCCAACCCCTGCAACACTTGCCCTAGTGGTTCCACTTGACCGAGATTGGTCCGGCCCCCGTGATTTTCAAAGCCAATCAGGTAAGGTGGAAAACCTGTCATAGCTTCCAGTTCTTGCGCCAGACGCGATGCCGTCACTCGAACCACCAGATTGCCAATACAGCGACGAGCTTTTGGTCCTGGATGCACTGAAACAAAA
>CAXUIV010000437.1:0-4645 GCA_964250875.1 uncultured bacterium | reverse complement strand
CAGTTGGTTCGTATCCTGGCACCACGGCTTTCGTCAGCGTTCGATTCAACAACTGTTCAATGCTTTTCAGCATTGGGTATTCATCTTTGGAAACTAGGGAAACTGCCCGTCCTTTGTTACCTGCACGCCCGGTGCGGCCAATGCGATGCACGTAGTCTTCAGGAACACTGGGTAGTTCAAAATTCACCACATGGGGAAGCTGGTCGATGTCTAGACCTCTAGAGGCGATGTCGGTAGCAACCAGCACCCGAACTTTTCCTTGCTTAAACTCTTCCAAGGCACGGGTGCGGGCTGCCTGACTCTTGTTGCCATGAATTGCGCTGGTCTTCAGCCCATCTTTTGCAAGTTGTTCAGCTAAACGGTTGGCACCATGTTTGGTGCGAGTAAAGACCAGTACCTGTTTCCAATTGTGGAAACCAATCATGTGAGACAACAGCTCTCGCTTGCGATCGCGATCAACAGGATGCACAACCTGTTCTACTTGGTCGGCAGTGGTGTTGCGGGTTGCCACTTCAATTTGGACGGGAGCTTTCAAGAGAGTGCTGGCAAGCTGCCGGATCTCTTGAGAGAAGGTGGCGGAAAACATCAGCGTTTGCCGGGAGGGAGGCAGGTATGCCAGGATTTTGCGAATGTCGTGGATGAAGCCCATGTCTAACATGCGATCGCACTCATCCAGCACCAGGATCTCGATTTGAGAGAGATCGAGCGTCTTTTGCCCCATGTGGTCGAGCAATCGACCGGGGGTAGCAACCAGAATATCAACTCCCCGCCGCAGGGCTTGAATCTGCGGCCCAATGCCAACACCGCCATAGATCACGGTTGACTTGAGAGATAGGTATTTGCCGTAGGTCTTGACACTGTTACTCACCTGTGCTGCCAGTTCGCGGGTGGGGGTGAGGATGAGGGCGCGGGGAGCGCGATGTCCCTCGTTGGCATAGGCAGTGTTGAGGCGTTGCAGTAGAGGCAGTGTAAACCCAGCCGTTTTACCCGTTCCAGTTTGGGCACTAGCGAAGATATCTTGTCCCTGCAAAATGACAGGAATTGCCTGCTGCTGAATCGGAGTTGGTGAGGTGTAGCCCTGATCGGCAACAGCACGCAGCAGATCGGTCGAAAGACCGAGGGTACGAAATGTCATGAATTTGATTGCTCCTAGTGGTGCCCCTACCCCAAATGAAATGCTGGGACCAGTCTAAGAGCAGCGATGTGGTTCAGTTGGATGGCTTGAACAAACAAGTTCCAGTGCGCCAGCAACAGACCGGAATGGAGTGGCGAATATCCATCTTAACAGGAGTAGTATTATTTAACCCTCCATAATGGAAGTTGTCAGGATCTAGCAGAAGCGTTCGCGAAGCGGGCGTATCGCCATCGCCATGATACAAGCAGCAATCAAATCTGAATTGACGTTTGAAGAGTTCCTTAACTTGGAGCTAGATGAGGATTGCATCTACGAACTGATTGGAGGCGTCGTAGTACCGATGGCTGAACCGTCCGGATGGCATGAATCACTACGGACGTTTCTCTTACTTGAACTGGAGTTTGAGTCGCGTAGAGCTGAGCTGAATTTTGAGATTCATCCTCAAATACTTTGTAAGCTAGACAAGAAAGACGGGCGCAGACCTGACCTCATCGCTATAAATCGACAAAGATGGGTAGAGGTGACTCAAATTGAGGCGGCTCTCTACGTTCCACCAGAATTGGCTGTCGAGATTGTCTCAACCAACTGGGAGGAAGACTATCAGAAAAAAGCCAGATGGTATGCAGCCTTCGGAGTTCAAGAGTATTGGATCGTAGATTCGCTAAACGCGACAAAACGATACCCTAAGCGTCAAAACCCAGCTATATCAGTTCCAACTGTGTCTATTGGGCAACTCAACCAAACGACTAGAGCCTACGACTGGAAGGAGTTCACAGGCAATACGCGGATTGATTCAACCTTGTTTCCTAACATAGAGCTGACAGCTGAGCAAATTTTCACGGCAGGTAGGTAAAGGTAATGGTTGAAGCAGTAGAAGGGAGAGGTTCTATGAGTAAGGATGGTTCGCCATCCCAATGTTGCGGTGTTTAAGCTGCAACTTACAGTAATAGTGAGATCTGCTAAGCAATCTAGGAAAGTCTTGACAGATGTGCTGAACAATGCTGTCTCAAACTTCTCTAGAGTTTCTGACTTGGTACGGTTAAACCAAGCGCAAGTCTAGAAAAACATGAGTCTAAAGCGCCATCATATCAACATCAGGCAACGAGGCGAAACGCAGTTTCACCTGTGGCGGCTGACAGAGGAAGAGGATAGTCGCCTTCGTGACAACAGCCTGCCCATTAAAGAAGATGGGATGTTTCTGATGCAGTTAATGCTATCTGAACGTCATAATCCTGATCGCCTGACGTTGCCTAAAGCTTTCCTAGCGCTGGAACATCTCTTTGGTGAAACTTCTCACCTGTTTGATGATTGGAAAGGTTCCTTCAGTTTTCCCTTACTGCTGGCTGTCAAGACGGCAGGGCAATTCTTCTATTTGCTGCGGGTTTATGACCATCGGGGATCCCTGCAATTTCCGCTCTACCGCATCTTAGAAAATGGTGTCGATGGATACGATATTCATGCCTATCGAGAACCATTGGAGATCGAGTTCTCCCGTGAGGAGATCAACGAATTTATCTGCTATTTCTACGGTTATTTGGTTGGAGTTGCGGAAATCATCAATGAACTGCCGAAAAAATCATTCTTGAAGCGGATTGACTCTAACCACATTCTCTACGGGTGCCAGGATGGGACATTCTTTGAGGAGCAAATTGACTCAGAAGAAGACTACAAAGCGGCGATTCAAACCTTTGAGGAAACCTACGGAACCTCAGTGCAGGAAGAACAAGTAGAGAACCTGCGATCGCTGTTGCAAAGAATTACGGGTGAGGGGATGGAGTGAGAGCTTTGTTTCAGTCCCCAGGTATGTTGAGAGAGTGGCAGACCGCAATCCCCTGGGTTCAACAAAACCGTCCGCGAGCATGGGACGCCACAACTCCTCGAAGTGCTGAGAACTCGGAAAATCGCCTGGACTGGAAGTCCGCATGGAGCCAGAAAGAGTGCAGTCTTCGACTGATTGAAGTCAAGCAGAGGTCAGGGGATGAAGCAACAAGCATCGCAGTGGGTTGGAATTGATGTCAGTAAAGGGGCGTTAGACGTTTACCTACGGCCCAGTGGGGAGCAGTTTCAGGTTGCCAATCAGGAGTCAGGGATCGCTGAGTTGGTAGGACGACTGCGAGCAGTTGAGGTTCGACAGGTGATTGTGGAAGCGACGGGCGGCATGGAACTCGACGTTGCCCAAGCTCTGCAAGATGCAAACATAGCGGTATCGATTGTCAATCCTCGGCAAGGACGAGACTTTGCCAAGGCTAGTGGGAAACTGGCTAAAACGGATCGAATTGATGCCGCAGTCTTAGCTCACTTTGGGCAGGCCATGCAACCGCCGATTACAGTGCTAGCAACCGAACAAGAGCGAGCGCTGCAAGATGCGGTGACGCGCCGCCAGCAATTGGTGGAGATGCTCAGTGCTGAGAAGAATCGGCGTGCGAGTCTGCGGGCTAAGATGCGTCAGAATGTTGAGCGTCACCTTGAATGGCTGGAAGAGGAGATTCGAGAACTTGATGCGGAAATCGAACAACTCTCTCAAGCTCAGGCTCAATGGCAAGCCAATGTTACCCTGCTCAAAACTGTGCCTGGAGTTGGTCCAGTGATTGCCACCACCTTAATCGCAGCCTTGCCTGAACTCGGTCAAGTGAGCGATAAACGCATCAGTGCCTTAGTCGGCGTTGCTCCCTTCAACCGCGATAGTGGTAAGTTTCGGGGTAGCCGGATGATTTGGGGTGGGCGTGCCCATGTCCGCGCCGCGCTCTATATGGGCACGCTCACGGCTGTGCGCTACAATCCCACGCTCAAAATTTTTTATCAGCGCCTACTCGCTCAGGGCAAAGCTAAGAAAGTCGCGTTAATTGCTTGTTTGCACAAGTTGCTCCGCATTCTCAACGCCATCTTCCGCGATCGCCAACCTTGGCAAGCTCCGGTCTAAACCGAGGTTGGCAAGCCATCCTACTTAGTTCCGCTGACCTAGGCGCAGACGCGTGTGAGGCGTGGCCGTAACGACTCATCGCTTTGACCCCGAAGGGTTAGGGCTGCATGTGACTCAAACCAGGAGCAACGAGTCAACTTTTGTCATGCTTTGAATTTCTTTCTTGTCTTCCTCTCTCCGGTTCCTCAAACTTTCATTCAACTCTTGACTTTCAACATAATCGCTCGCGGGGAAGTGGATTAGCGAACGCTGCGTTTCCTTGTGCAGCTAAAGAAAAAGGCACCAGTTTCCGTCCCCTCGCGGGGAAGTGGATTAGCGAACTTCTGTTGGTGGTGTTGTTTTCTTTTCCTGCATTGTTTCCGTCCCCTCGCGGGGAAGTGGATTAGCGAACAGTCTTGCACCTGCGCCTCACCCCCAGAGGGGCCGGGGTTTCCGTCCCCTCGCGGGGAAGTGGATTAGCGAACCTCAAGGGGCGTCAACCATCACCTTCCTAACGGAGTTTCCGTCCCCTCGCGGGGAAGTGGATTAGCGAACCAGAAACGTGGCAGGATTATCAGTATTTGCAGAGTTTCCGTCCCCTCGCGGGGAAG
>CAXUIV010000436.1:0-4650 GCA_964250875.1 uncultured bacterium | reverse complement strand
GATGGGGTGATGGGGTAGAGAGGTCTTCTTTACTCCTTACTCCTGTTCCCTTCTCTTGTGCTTCTCTCCTCGCCCCATCACTTCTTACAGGTAGAAACATCGTAGAAGTGGTACCAAGACCGACTCCAGAACTTTCTGCTTGGACTGTGCCACCGTGAAGTTCAACCAGATAGCGCACAATTGCTAACCCTAGTCCGCCGGTTCTTGTAGTTGTACTACCAGCTTGATGGAAGTAATCGAACATGTAGGGCAGATCAGGGCTGATTCCACCTGTATCGCTCACCTGTATTTGGACGTAGGGTAGGAGGTCGCTAGCTTTTTCTCTCTCCACTTCTGACAGTCGCACCTCGACCTGTCCTCCGGGGGGTGTGAACTTAATAGCGTCAAACAGCAGATTCCAGACGACCTGCTGTAGACGATTTGAATCGCCCAAAATTTGCCCTGCGTGCGGTTCAAATACGGTCAAGATCTGAATGGATTTAGCTCGGACGGCAAGTCGCAGGGATTCAAGTGCTGCTTCAATAATGGGAGCAAGCTCGACGGGACAGACCTCAAGGCTGAGATTGCCTTGAAGAATGTGCGAAACATCCAGTAAATCCTCGATGAGCTGGGACTGTAGGAGAGCGTTGCGCTCGATTGATTGCAGGGCGTAAGTGAGCTTGGCTTCATCAAACTTACGGCTTTGAAGTAGCTTTGACCAGCCCAGAATCGGATGAAGTGAGGATCGTAGTTCATGAGCGAGAACTGCCAAAAACTCATCCTTGATTCTGTTTGCTATGATTTGCTCACTTGTGCGCATAGATATGGTCTCGACGGCTGGAGCGTTGTTGGATCTGGACGTTGGGTGTGTCTACTTGTACCCAAAAATCGGAACAGGTCGCCTCAGCATTTCCGCTCAACAAGTTTGAATGCTCCCAATGACGAACTCAGTATTTCCACTTTTGAGTCTTTAGCACTATTGTTGGTGAAGATCGCTATACTCCAAAGTAATACCCTCGTTATTTATTACAAGTTCTCCGGGTTTGGATTTATGACATCCTATGTAACCTCCTCCGCCAAAGCCGAGATGAGTGAACTCCGGCGGTTAAAAAGCCTGCTGCCACCAGAATTACAAAGCTGGGTCACTGTTGAAGGAACAACTGAGGTGAATCCACCGCTCGTTCGCAGTGAAGAAATCGGTAAAGACCAGGTAGAAGTTCAAATTGACTTGGTGAAATGGGACCAGCTGGCGATAGACCAGCGCAATTTGCTGTTCTGGCATGAGGTCGCCCGGATCCAAAATGACACCATCCCTAAAGACGGCTGGGAAATGGCTGCACTGGCAATTGGTTTGGGCGGTGCAGTAGGTGAACTTTGGGTACAGGATGCTTTGCTCCTGTTGTTGGCGATGGTGTTGTGCGGAGTGTCAGGCTACCGTCTCTACCAAAAAAACAACGGTCAAAAGCAGATTAAAGACGTCACCGACGCTGATGAGAAGGCGATCGCCCTTGCAACTCGCTTCGGTTACACCTTGCCCAACGCCTACAAAAGTTTGGGTAGCGCCTTGAAAACCTTAATTGACCAGACTCCTAGCAAGCGACAGCGCAGCAAGTACGAAGCACGGCTACAGGCTCTTAAACGCAGTGCTTCCAAGGCAAAGGCGAAAACCAAATCTACGCGCGAGAGCGAATTGTATTAGATTGGGAATTTGGCCCACCGCTAACAGAGCGTTAGGGCAAAGCGTTAGGGCGAAACGTTGAGTCAAAGACTCTACGGTAAAATTCTACTTGCCAACTTCGCGTCTTTGTGCATTTAGGCGGTCTTTTGTAATGATTTGATGAAATACTTGCCATATAGCTCTCCGAATAGCGAGTTCAACTTTTGGCTGGGGCAGAATAATGGTGTTTGACACATCAAAATCCAACTGCAACTCAGTCTCAGGTAATCATGACTAGCCAACCACCGAAGGCAGATTTTCCAGTCGCATTCTTGGAGGAGACTCCCTCAGTGCAAGTACCTCATCATTTGAGTGTGCTTGAGGCTGTATCTTTTAAGCGGACCTGCCAGGAACTCTCTCAAGGGCACTCTGTTTCCAAGCAAATAATCCTCGACTTTCGCCAAACTACGTTTATGGACAGCAGTGGTTTAGGCGCGTTAGCCAGTAGTTTGAAAACTGCCCAAGAGCAAGGAATTGAATTGCTTCTCCGGAACGTTGGTCCTCAAGTGATGGCAGTACTCTCTCTGACAGAACTGGATAAGGTCTTTACAATTGAGCCAGGAACGGCAGTGCTGCCTACAACTGCTCCCGACCTCCAGCAGCTGCCAACAACTCATCCCTCTGTGTACTGTCAGCCAAAACGCTTCCTAGACGTTATTGGCGCGATCGTCGGTTTGATCATTACAGCAATTTTGTTCGTTCCCATTGCCACCGCAATTAAGCTTGATAGTCCCGGTCCGATTTTCTTCAGTCAAATCCGCTGTGGCTGGATGGGTAAGCGATTCCGCCTGTGGAAATTCCGTTCCATGTGTGCTGATGCAGAAGCACGGAAAGCAGAAGTCAAGAACGAAGTTGAAGGTGCATTTTTTAAAAACAAGAACGATTCGCGAGTTACACGAGTAGGACGATTCCTGCGGCGGACGAGTCTAGATGAACTGCCACAGTTTTGGAACGTGCTTAAAGGAGAAATGAGTTTGGTCGGTACCAGGCCACCGACAACCAATGAAGTCGATGGTTATGAGGTTCCTGAGTGGCAGCGTTTAGATGTTAGACCGGGGATGACTGGGGAATGGCAAGTGAATGGACGCTCCCAAGTAAGAAGCTTCGAGGATGTGATTCGTCTGGATTTGAAATACCAAAAGAACTGGAGCTTCATGTATGACTTGAAGCTTATTCTGCAAACTTTATCAGTTCTGTTCAAGAAAAACAGCGGTGCCGTCTAGAGTACTAACACCGATCAGGTGCCAATTTAAGCCGACTTAGCTAGCAGCAGGTGATGAGGGTAAGTGTAAAGGGTAAGGGCAAGCTACAGCAGCTCACCCTCTGTTTCGAACGTCCTACTCTGAGCTAGGAGGATACATTCCAAGTAAGTGGACATAAATATACAGTGTCATGGCGAGCGGAGCGAAGTGAGCTTAAACCATTGCGATCGCTTGGACAACGCTCCGCCATGACACAATTGTGTTTAGTCATGCTTCCCTTGTGCAGCTTCATAAAGAATCAGTGCGGGAGCAGCAGAAATGCCTGCTTTCGAGTTTAGGGCGACAGCAATGTATTGCTATATAACTATAGATAAGCGATGCTAATTTACAGCTATTTTTTTGTTCGTAGTTGCGGTTTAGCGCGCAGACAGCGCAACTACGAACAAGTTGTTTCAGTACCATCCGACTATAAACTTATTTAAGGGTCCAGCTTGTTCTTCGCTCACTGCTGGGTGATTTCCAATGCACGAATCACCTAGATGGGAGCATCTAACAGCAAGCCCGTTCATTCCTTGTGCAAGAATTAGCTATTATTTGGCGTGAACGTCCCCATCGCTCTTAAACTTCAGTAATATTTCGATTTGCGCTGAACACGACATAATGTTTAGCTAGTGATATCGGATCGGGAATAACTCATGTGCCCTTGAACCGTAGAACAACTGGAAAGAGCGTCAGTCACTTCTGTTTCTCAATCAAACCAACATACATATTTTACGTAATCTTAAAAAATATTATACAAACATAAAGTTACGCTGATGGAAACTGTAGAGATGAAGGGAATTATAGACATAAGCGTACCCAATCATTAGGGTTGCAGCACTACCTTGCCTCCAAGCTAAATATGACAAAATTCACTACCGCGCCGACTAAAGTTATGGGGACGTTATGCGAATCTTGATTTATTCCTACAACTACCATCCAGAGCCAATAGGTATCGCCCCCCTCATGACCGAGCTAGCAGAGGGTCTAGTAAAGCGTGGGCATCAAGTCCGAGTCGTCACCAGCATGCCTAACTACCCACAGCGCCGGATTTATAAAGAGTATCGGGGTAAGTGGTACATCACCGAGTATAAAAATGGTGTCAAGATCCAGCGCAGCTATGTTTGGATTCGTCCGCAGCCGGGACTGCTAGACCGGCTGTTGCTAGAGGTGAGCTTTATGTTTACCAGTTTCTTCCCAGCTTTGGGTGGTTGGCGGCCAGACATAATCCTGCTCACCTCACCACCCCTGCCAATCAGCATTCCAACTGCCTTCTTAAGCTGGCTACGCGCCTGTCCCGTGGTTTTAAATCTTCAGGACATTTTGCCCGAAGCCGCCATCCATGTCGGTTTGCTCAAAAATAAATTACTGATCCACGTCTTTGCCGCCTTGGAGAAATTTGCTTACCACACAGCGACTAAAATTAGCGTTATCGCTGATGGTTTTGTAGAAAATTTAATTGGCAAAGGCGTGCCAGCCGATAAAATTGTCCAAATTCCTAACTGGGTCGATGTGGACTTCATCCGTCCTCTACCGAAAGAAAATAATCCTTTCCGCGCTGCCCACCAGCTTGATGGTAAATTCGTTGTTCTCTACTGCGGCAACATTGGCTTGACTCAAGGCTTAGAAACGGTGCTTGAAGCCGCAAGCCGTCTACAGCACATTCCAGATGTGGCATTTGTAGTTGTAGGAGAACCAAAAGCTCTACAGCGA
>CAXUIV010000435.1:0-4650 GCA_964250875.1 uncultured bacterium | reverse complement strand
GGACATGGGAAGTTTAGTGTTCCCTGTGGAGATAAGAAGGATGATTCATAAGAGTTTTCTAGTCCATGCCCTCTGCCCTCTGTTTCATGAATCAGGAACAATCGGAGCGCCATTAGAGAGATTAAGAATGCCTGATACAACAACTTTTTCGCCGGGATTTAATCCTTCAAGTACCTGCTGGTCGTTGCCCTGGATGGTGCCTAATTTAACAGGCTTCTGTTGAGCCGTAAATTGAGGTTGGCCTTGTTGAGCATTTGAGTTTTGTTGCGCCACAAAGACAAAGTTCTGCCCTGCGACACGGGATACTGCTGTAACCGGAACTAAAACCCCAGGACTCTGACTCCAGATCACTCTTGCCTTCACATACTGGTCAGCTCGCAGTAGGTTCTTGGAATTATCAAACAGTGCCTTCACCAAAACCGATTGCGTATCGTTCGCTACGCTAGGAGAGATGAAGAACACGCGACTAGCTCCCAGTGACCGACCCTGGCCATCCAGCAAGTCTACTCTTGTCCCCTGGTGAACTTTAGGTGCATCTTCGAGAGGAAGAGATATGTTCACCTCTAGGGGTTGATTTTGGGTGATGGTGGTCAATTTAGTCGAAGTATTAACAAAGTCACCGACCTTCACTGGAATATCGCCAACTGTGCCAGGAAAAGGTGCTGAAATTGTGAAGTTCTGGAGCTGAGCTTGTTGTTGCTGAGTGTTTGCCAGAGCTTGCTGGATTGCTTTTTGTTTCTGCGCTATGGTAGCTCGTTGTGCCTGAATTTGCTGGTCAATTGCATTACGGTTGGACTCGGCTGTCTCGATCCGATTGCGATAGTCATCTCCAGTCAGTCGAGAGACAGCCCCCTCAGCCGCCAGCCTGGAATAGCTAGCGTATTCCTTTCGATTGAAATTCACGGCAGAAATGTATCCATCTCGCTGTGCTTCCAAAGAACTGAGCGTAGCCTTAGCGTTCTGCAAGTCTGCTTGTGCAGCTTGGGTAGCGGCGACAGAACTATTAACTGACGCTTGTGGTATCGACGGGTCTACTTGGATGATGACCTTTCCTTGAGGGACTTCGTCGCCATATTTAGCTAAGATTCTGCTAACCTGTCCCGCAATTTGAGGCTGTAGAGTCACACTGCGGCGGGACTGGAGAGTGGCGACAAAATCTGCACTGTCGTCGATTGTGGCCGTCTGCACTGAAGCTAGCTTCACCTTTGGCGGTGGCGGCTTGTTCGCTTTGGCGGCATCACCAGAACCACAGGATTCTAGCCCTAATAGTGACAAAGCTAGGATTCCCAGAAGTAGGCTGCTCGGCTTATTAGTACTCATTTGTGTTTATGTCGATGAGTGGCGGAGTATTTTGATACTTGAGCAGTTCAGTCTTATGAATACTTAGGTGTTGCCGTCATAAAACCCAATAATAATCGGCTTGTCAATCATCCCAATTGCCAATCTCCATTTTTGAACCATTGAGGCGATCGCATCGCCTAAAATGGATGATTCGGAGGCGGCAGAAAGATTACCACTACTCTACACCATATCGTTAGACGGCTAACTATAATTTGAAAACAATAAGGCTTAGGCTAAATTACTAAGCATCTGTAAGAGCAAACGCCGCAGCAGGAGCTGCTCCTCCAGAGTCATGTTGGCTAGTACCCGATTCTCAATTGCTTGCCAACAGAGATTTACCGGCTCTCGCAGGGCTTGACCCTGATCGGTTAGATAAACTCGGCAAATCCGGGCATCTTGTGGATCTCGCCGTCGCTCCACTAACCCAGCCCCTTCTATTCGGTTGAGCATTTTAGTTACTGTTGGAGCCTCCACTTGAATTCGAGACACGAGTTCTGATTGAATCAGCCCGTCTTCTTCCCAAAGCTGTAGCATTACCATCTCTTGACCTACATGCAGACCCACTTTAGCTAGGCATGCGCCAGTACGACTGCGGTGAGATCTGGCTACCTGCACCAGTAAGCAGCTAATGTTTTCCTGCATCGGTCTTTCGGGCATGCGTTTAACGATAGTTTATTTATTCAGCTTACTTAGCCAGCTAAGCAAACATTACAGGGAATACAGCCGAGTAGTCAAGCGGATGTCGGCATTTCGCCACACTATTTTTGGTGTATGGGCCAACAGGGTTTAGAGAAGCATGTAGAGACGTTCGATGTAACATCCCTACATGCTTTGAGCTTTCATAAACAACTGTTAACCAAATGGTATTGCCTAAAAAGGCACCCACTAGCCTACGAATTCATAGATCCCCAAGAGGCTGCCATCAGGGTCTCGAAAATAAGCTGTTTTGATTCCCCAGTCTGGCTTGTGCATTGGCTCAGTGAGGAATTCTACGCCACTGTGTCTCAATTCTTGACAAGCCTCGTCCACGTCCTGCACTTCAAAAACCAACGCCACACTGTCTTGGCATTCCGCAACCGATGGCCTGTCGGTATTGCCAACAATTTCTGCCATCTCCTGCCGCTGAAATAGGCCAAACGCTGTATCCCCAACTTTAAAGTCAGCATCGCCACTGTTCTCATGACCCCGAACCACATCAAATCCCAGGGTATCTCTATAGAACAGAAAGCAAGCTTCAAATTCAGACACGAGAAGCCTTGGATATCCGTTCTTAAATTTCATCGTACTCCTACCAATCAACTGATCTTAAAACGATTGACAGTTGACTGAATAAGTCAACTGCCAACAATAAACCATATTTTCTATACTACTCACTGACTACTGCCCCACGTCACCCAATTGTGAGAAGTGCCGCCGAAACGTCACTGGCAGTCTTTGTTGCGGCTGATGTCGTCTGTGTCGCGATCTCCCCATAACCGCTGTAACTTCTGCCAAGGCAGTGGCGTTTGAGCTTGTTTGAAGCTGTTGTTGTGCGAGGACACGTACAGACGCCAGATATTTGTTAACATACCCTTTCAGGGTGAACGGAAGAACACGGGTTACGAGTGCTTGAGTCAGATGATCTAGCCTCCCCCAAGATTGTAGACTTGATGCTGCCTCAGACACTATTGATGTACTTTCTCCGTGAAGGTTAAGAGTAGAGCGGGAAGACTACACATCTTCTCCACAAGTTCTGCATTTTCTTCAGTTAATCTAAAAAGTATCTACCAGTTGTGTGTGGTCTGTCAGCAGGGTAAGGGCATCTAGTTTTGTTGTATAGAGTACAGACACAAGTACTGACAAGTGGCAGCAGAAGTATAAAATCTTGTTTAAATGAGGCTCAGTTGCAGAGAATTCACTGAGGTTGAGGGTTAAACTTTTAGCTTCACCCTAGTATCCTAGGCAAGAAGTTTAATGTTTACCGCGCAAACTCAAGCAGTTTTACTAATTGTCATCACTCTTTAGCAAGATTGTTCCTCAAATTGTTAAGTTACCTGCCTGAAGTTTGGTTTTGACTGGTGGTTAAGATTTCTTAATGTAAGAATTTAATTATTAGGACATTCTCTTGTTCCCAAAGTAAATATGGAACACGAACTGTTAAATTACAACGCCAGTCCAGTTTTGCTTTCCTTCGGGATAGCTGTTTTAGTCTATGTTGCCCTGAACTTAGCTAGACGGGTGTGGTCCCCTTTAGGAAGAAATCAGCGCCTACGGGAGCAGATGTTACAAGAGGGTGCAAAACGAGAACGAACCATTTTTAAGGTCGTTCAACGCATGCGCCAGACTCTGGAATTGGAAACAATTTTTGGGACGACAACCGAGGAGTTGCGACACGCCATTCATTGTGATCGGGTACTCATCTACCGCTTCAACCGCGACTGGAGCGGCGAGTTGGTTTCTGAGTCTGTCGCAGACGGTTGGAACGTCCTGCTTCCTACACAAGTAGACGATACAGTCACCCAGGTTGCCGTTGACCAACCAGACTGTGTCATCACCAAGCTGAATTCAGATGGGTTTATCCAGGATACCTACCTCCAGGAGCAAGAAGGAGGGATCTACCGTCAAAAAACGAGTTATTGCTGCGTTCCAGATGTATCCAAAGCTGGGTATGACTCCTGCTACCTCGATTTTCTCAAACAGATGCAGGCACAAGCATATACCATCGCTCCAATCTTCTGCGGCAGTCAACTTTGGGGTTTACTGGCTGTCTACCAGAATAGTGGTCCACGACAGTGGCAAGAGGCAGAGGTGCGAATTGTCACTCAAATCGGCAATCAGCTTGGGGTTGCTGTTCAGCAAGCTGAACTTTTCGCCCGAACACAGTACCAGGCAGAAGAACTGAAACAGGCGAAAGAAGCTGCCGATGCTGCTAACCGAGCCAAGAGTGAGTTCTTGGCGAATATGAGCCACGAACTCCGGACTCCGCTCAACGCCATTTTGGGTTTTACTCAACTGATGCAGCGAGACCGGGACCTGAAATCTGACCATCAGCGGTATGTTGAAATCATCAATCACAGTGGCGAACATCTTCTAGCACTCATCAACGACGTGCTAGAGATGTCTAAAATCGAAGCCGGACGGGTGACGCTCCACGCAACAGACTTCGACCTGCACAAGTTGCTGCATAGTTTGGTTGCCATGCTCCAGCTGAAGGCGCAGTCCAAAGGGTTACGGCTGGGTTTTAATTGTGGAGCTGATGTACCGCAGTGTATTAGAACGGATGAGAACAAACTTCGGCAGGTATTGATTAACCTGCTGGGTAACGCCATC